>DATFVJ010000125.1:0-6416 GCA_035260365.1 Streptosporangiaceae bacterium | reverse complement strand
TGGTAGGGCCCTGGCTCGGCGGGCCACAGCTGGCGCCAGGCGAGTTGGCGCACCCGCCAGGGCAGCGCCGCCGCGAACCGGTCGACGGCGCCCACGGCGCACTGCCTGTCGGCCGCGGCGAGCAGCAGGACCCCGCCGGGTTTCAGCGCCGCGACGAACCGGTCCAGGACCAGTTCGACGTGCCATATCCGTTCGAGCAGGCCCGCGCAGTGCACGATGTCGTACGAGCGGGGCGGGAGCGGCACCGTCCGCAGGTCGCCGAGCGTGAACGACTTCAGGTCGGCGCGTGCCGCGGTGACCTCCCTGGTGAGCGGGTGGTCGTGATCGACTCCGGTGACCCGGATGTCGAAGCCTTCCGCGCGCAGCCGCGCCACACCGAGGTCGCCGGTGCGGCGCCCGCACCCGGCGTCGAGCAGCTCGACCGGGCGGCCAGGGCGCAGATGAGCGTAGTCGTGCAGGGCCCGGACGAAGGCGCGGGCGGCGTCCGGGCTCTCGCCGCGCACCCGCTGGCCGTCCGGCGGCGCCGGATCCTCACTGATGCGAGTCACGAACTCATAGAGTAGCGATGTCGACGCTTAGAGTCGTTTTGCCGCGCCATAGCACAGTCGATCTTCCCCGGCCGGACGGAACGCGCCTGCAGGGTCCGGGCCACCCCGCGGCACGCCCTAAACTGAGAGCACCCCCCGTGCCGCATGGGACCGGGGATTTTTGGGCTGCCTGCGAAACGACACTATGAGCCTTGCTGGACTTCTCGGCGCCATCGCCGACGACCCTGAGCTTCGCCGTGCGATCGACTACGCGCGGGGCGAGGGCAGGGCGGGCGAGCATGCCCGCGAAGCGGGCGCCGACGTCGTCGCGCCGGGCACGGTGCGGCCGTTCGTCACTGCCGCGCTGGCCCTTCCCGCCAGTCTGGACGCCGCTGCTGCCAGCCTGGACGCCGCGGGAGCGCCGGGCGACGCGCCCGACGGCACCGCCGGTACCGATCCGGGCGACGCGGCCACGCGTTTCGTCCTCGCCGTCACCGCCACCGGCCGCGAGGCCGAGGACCTGACCGCCGCCCTGACCTCGCTGCTTCCCCCGCGCACGGTGGCGTGCTTCCCGGCGTGGGAGACCCTCCCGCACGAACGGCTCTCGCCACGCTCGGACACGGTCGGCCAGCGGCTCGCGGTGCTGCGCAGGCTGGCGCACCCAGATCCCGCCGCTTCGCAGGAAGCGCCGCACGAGACAGTGCCGGAGGAGACCGGGCCGGCCAGCGGCCCCCTGCAGGTCGTCGTCGCGCCGGTCCGCAGCCTCCTGCAGCCCATCGTGGCCGGGCTCGGTGACATCGAGCCGATCCGGCTCCGGCCGGGCGACGAAGCGGACCTCGACGAGGTGCTGACCAAGCTCGTCGAGGCCGGCTACACGCGCGCCGAGCTGGTGGAGAACCGGGGCGACATCGCCGTCCGCGGCGGCATCCTCGACGTCTTCCCGCCCATCGAGGAACATCCGCTGCGGATCGAGTTCTTCGGCGACACGGTGGAAGAGATCAGGTACTTCAAGGTCGCCGACCAGCGCAGCCTGGAGGTGGCGCCCGGCGGGCTGTGGGCGCCGCCCTGCCGTGAGCTGCTCCTTACCCCCGCGGTCCGCGACGCCGCCAAACGGCTGGCCGAGGAGCATCCCGGTCTCGCCGACGTACTCGGCAGGCTGGCGGAGGGCGTCGCCGTGGAGGGGATGGAGGCGTTCGCCCCCGTGCTCGCCGAACGGATGGAGCTGCTGCTCGACCACGTGCCCGCGGGTGGCCGCGTGCTCGCCTGCGATCCCGAACGCATCCGCACTCGCGCCGCCGAGCTCGTCCGGACCAGCCAGGAGTTCCTCGAGGCGTCCTGGGTGAACGCGGCAGCGGGCGGGCACGCGCCGATCGATCTCGGCGGCGCGGCGTTCCGGCCCATCGGGGAGATCCGCGCCGCGGCCGATGTCCTCGGCCTGCCCTGGTGGACGCTGACCCCGTTCGGTACCGACGGGCCGGGCGGTACCGGCGCGGATGCCGGTCCCCAGGACGGCGTCACCGAACCCGCCGGCGACGCGCAGCGGCAGCCGCTGCGGATCAGCGCCACCCCGGGGGGCGACCCCCCGGGATCTCCCCGCACCAAAGGCCTGCCGCATCCGCGGCAGCCGCTGCGGATCAATGCGAAACCCGCCGAGTCCTACCGCGGCGACACCGACCGTGCCCTCCACGACGTGCGGGGCTGGCTCGCCGACGGCTGGCGGGTCGTGCTCGTGACGGAGGGCCACGGCCCCGCGCAGCGGCTCGCGGAACTGCTTCGCGACGGCGGCCTCGGCGCGCGGCTCGCGGACCTGGCCGACCCGGGCGAGCCGCCCGAGCCTGGTGTCCCGTACGTCGCGACCGGGCTGGTCGAGCACGGCTTCGTCTGGCCGGGCGCGGCGACCGCGCTGCTCACCGAGAGCGACCTCGCGGGCCAGCGGGCGAGCACGAAGGACATGCGGCGGCTGCCGGCCAGGCGCCGGGGCGGGATCGATCCGCTGCGGCTGCGCCCGGGCGACTACGTCGTGCACGAGCAGCACGGGGTCGGCCGTTACGTCGAGATGACGAGCCGCACCGTGCACGGCGCCACCCGCGAGTACGTGGTCATCGAATACGCGCCGAGCAGGCGCGGCCAGCCGCCCGACCGCCTCTACGTGCCCACCGACCAGCTTGACGAGGTCACCAGGTACGTCGGGGGTGAGGCGCCGACGCTGCACAGGCTCGGCGGCGCGGACTGGGCGAAGACGAAGGGGCGGGCGCGCAAGGCGGTCCGGCAGATCGCCGGTGAGCTGATCCGGCTGTACTCGGCGCGCACAGCCTCCCCCGGGCACGCGTTCGGCGCGGACAGCCCGTGGCAGCGCGAGCTCGAGGACGCCTTTCCCTACGTGGAGACGCCCGACCAGCTCGCGGCCATCGAAGAGGTCAAGCGCGACATGGAGCGCCAGGTCCCGATGGACCGGCTGATCAGCGGTGACGTCGGCTACGGCAAGACGGAGATCGCGGTGCGCGCCGCCTTCAAGGCCGTGCAGGACGACATGCAGGTTGCGGTCCTCGTCCCGACGACCCTGCTTGTGCAGCAGCACATCTCGACATTTACCGAGCGCTATGCGCCGTTCCCCGTGGTGGTGAAGCCGCTGTCGCGGTTCCAGACCGACGCGGAGACCGCGAGCACGCTGCGGGGCCTCGCGGACGGGTCCGTCGACGTCGTGATCGGCACGCACCGGCTGCTTTCACCCGAGACCAGGTTCAAGCGGCTCGGCCTGGTGGTGATCGACGAGGAGCAGCGTTTCGGTGTCGAGCACAAGGAGTACCTGAAGAGGCTGCGGACCGAGGTCGACGTGCTCGCCATGTCCGCGACCCCGATCCCCCGCACGCTCGAGATGGGCATAGCGGGGATTCGTGAGATGTCCACCATCCTCACCCCGCCAGAGGAACGGCACCCGGTGCTCACGTTCGTCGGGTCCTACGACGAGAAGCAGATCGCGGCGGCGATCCGGCGTGAGCTGATGCGCGACGGCCAGGTGTTCTTCGTGCACAACCGGGTGGCGAGCATCGACAAGGTGGCGGCGAGGATCGCGGCGCTCGTGCCGGAGGCACGGGGGGCATCCGCGCACGGCCAGATGAACGAGCGCGCCCTCGAGCAGATCATGGTCGACTTCTGGGAGAAGAACTTCGACGTGCTCGTGGCCACCACGATCGTGGAGTCCGGGCTGGACATCCCGAACGCCAACACGCTCATCGTGGACCGCGCGGATGTGTACGGGCTGTCCCAGCTGCACCAGCTGCGGGGCCGGGTCGGGCGCGGCCGCGAGCGCGCGTACGCCTACTTCCTCTACCCTCCGGAGAAGCCGCTCACCGAGACGGCGCACGAGCGGCTCGCGACGATCGCGCAGCACACCGAGATGGGCGCGGGCATGTACGTGGCCATGAAAGACCTCGAGATCCGCGGCGCGGGCAACCTGCTCGGCGGCGAACAGTCCGGGCACATCGCCGGGGTCGGGTTCGACCTGTACGTGCGGATGATCGGCGAGGCGGTCCGCGAGCTGAAGGGCGACGGCCCGGCCGAGCGGCCGGAGGTCCGGGTGGAGCTGCCGGTGAACGCGCACATCCCGCACGACTACATCGGCGGGGAGCGGCTGCGGCTCGAGGCGTATACGCGAATCGCCGCGATCGACTCCGACGCTGAGATCATGGCGGTCCGCGAGGAGCTGACCGACAGGTACGGCGCGCCCCCCGAGCCGGTGGCGAACCTGCTCGAAGTCGCCCGGCTGCGTTCGCGTGCACGCCGCGCCGGGCTCACCGATATCGCGCTGCAGGGCAGCTACCTGCGGTTTGCCCCCGTGTCGCTGCCCGAGTCACGGCAGGTCAGGGTGCAGCGGCTGTACCCGAAGACCGTACTCAAACCGCAGGTGCGTACCATGCTCGTACCGGTGCCGACGACGGCCGTCGTGGGCGGCAGGCCGTTGCGCGACGCGGAGTTGCTCGCCTGGTGCGGAGAACTCGTCAGGACCGTATTCGACGGTCTCACCACCGATGCACCGGCCGGACCTGAAGGCGCGGCGTGACCGCCGCGCCTTGCGCGCGAGGAAGGACGTCGCCCGTGTTCCGCATCGCGATCAGGATTGCCGGGGCGGTCGCCGCGCTGGCCGCGCTCGTCTCGCTGACGGCATGCGGCCCCATCCTGGTGGGCGCGGCGGCGATCCTCGGCACGGAGCGGGTCTCGATATCCACGCTGTCCACCGACGTCGCCTCCCTGGACAACGTGTACCAGGCGAACCCGTCCCTGCAGCGCGAGGTGCAGTACACATCGGCCCAGATGCCACGGCTGGTACTCATGTGGCTCGTGCGGTTCCGCGTCATCGACAGCATCGCGCAGCGCAACGGCGTGCAGGTGACGCCGGCCGAGGCGCAGCAGGGGGTCGCCCTGGCGGCGGCGCAGATACAGCAGCAGACCGGATCGGCCGTCACCCCGGCGCAGTTCGCCGTCTTCAACGCGCTGCCGCCGACCCTCACGGACCAGTTCGGGCGGTACGAGGCGACGATCGAGAAGCTGGCCGTTCTGTTCACCGGCGCGAAGAACGCGTCCTCGCTGACGACGGCTCAGCAGCAGCAGTTCTCCGCGCGGATCGGCGCGGAGGTGACCGCGGCGACCAAGCGTCTCGACATCAAGATCAATCCGCAGTTCGGGCGGCTCAACGCGGCACAGCTCACCGTCGACGCGCCGCAGAACCGGCTGGCGCGTCCCGCCGCGGCCGGGGCACCTCAGCGCCAGCCCGTGGCCTGAACCAGCGTGGCCTGAACCAGGATGGCGGGATCGAGTACAGCGGGCCGGCGGCCGGATGTCCGGCTGATCGTCCTGGTGACCAGCCCCCGGGTGGCACCCGGCCTGCTGAGCCTGCGCGCATGGGACGCGCTTCGCGCGGCAAGCAAGATCCTGGCCGGATCGCCGGATCATCCGCAGCTCATGGCGCTTGACCAGGCCGGCCTGCCGTGGGAGCTCGCGCCCGGCGAACCCTCCGGCGCGCGGGCCAGCCGCCTGATCGCGCTGGCCGGCGCCGGGGCGGTCGTGTGGCTCGCCGCGCCCGCGGGCGAGGAGGACCTGCTGGCCGCGCTCGCGGAGGCCGGCGCCGAGGTGGTGCGCGGCTCACACGACCTGCCGGGCGGTCACCTGCTCGACCTGGTCGCCACCATGGACACGCTGCGCAAGAGCTGCCCGTGGGACGCTCGGCAGACGCATCGTTCGCTCGCGCCGCACCTGATCGAGGAGTCCTACGAGACGCTCGAGGCGATCGAGGCCGGCGACGCAGATGCGCTGCGGGACGAACTCGGCGACGTGCTGCTTCAGGTGGTGTTCCACGCCACGCTGGCCGTCGAGCGCGACGACGGCACGGGATTCACGATCGACGACGTCGCCGACGCCATCGTGGGCAAGCTGGTGCGCAGGCACCCGCACGTGTTCGGGGACGTACAGGTGTCCGGTGCCGACGAGGTGAAGGTCAACTGGGCCGCGATCAAGGCGGCGGAACGCACGGAAAAGCACGGCGGACCCGGGTCCGCGCTCGACGGGGTTCCGTTCGCCCAGCCGGCCTTGTCGCTGGCGGCACAATTGCAGGGCCGCGCCGCCGGCGCGGGTGCGCCGCCGCGGCTCGCGGACCTGACCACCGACGTTCCCACCGGCTCCACGCCTGCCGGCTCCACGCCTGCCGGCTCCGGACCCACGGGTGCTGGGCCCACCGGCTCCGGTACCGCCGGTACCGGGCCCACGGGCACTGGACCTGGAGAAGGTCTTGGTGCCAGGCTCTTCGCGCTCGTCGCGGCGGCTCGCGCGGCCGGGCTCGACCCCGAGCTTGAGCTGCGGGCCGCCGCGCGCCGGTTCCGTGATCGCGTCCGTGCG
>DATFVJ010000124.1:0-2498 GCA_035260365.1 Streptosporangiaceae bacterium | reverse complement strand
TAAGCGCCGCCGCGCTCGTGCCCGCGCGGACCCTGGCAGACACGGCGCGCTCGCTTACGTCGGGTGCGGAGGTCTCGATCGCGCTGGGCCTGCCCGGCCAGACGGGCGGGGACAACGCGACAGGCGAGGGGATGATCGGTTTCGAGGGCGGCGGCCGCCGCACCACCACGCGCCTGCTCGACGGCGAGTTCCCGAAGTTCCGCTCGCTGCTGCCCGACCAGGTCAAGGCGGTCGCGGAACTGCAGGCGGCGGCGTTCATCGAATCGGTCAAGCGCGTGTCCCTGGTGGCCGAGCGCAGCACACCCGTGCGGCTGGCGTTCTCGGCCGGGCAGTTGGTGCTCGAAGCCGGTACCGGCGACGAGGCGCAGGCGGTCGAGGCGCTCGAGGCCTCGCTCGAAGGCGACGATATCCAGATCGCCTTCAATCCGCAGTATCTGCTCGACGGGCTCGCCGCGATCGACTCCGACACCGCGCGGATCTCGTTCACGATACCGACGAAGCCCGCGGTGATCACCGGGAAGCCGACCGGCGACAATCCCGCACAGCCGGACTACAGGTACCTGCTGATGCCGATCAGGCTCGCTGGCTAGCAGGCCCGGTGATCATGTTTTGCTGAGCCGCAGCTGCTGGTCCGCGCTGGTGAGCTGCTGGCTGAGGGTTCGGGATTAGGGTGGACACCGCCGCATCCACCGAGATCTACGGGACACACCCTGGGCGGCGCGCCGGGCGTACCGGGCCGCGTCGTCGACAACGGCGCCGTGGGCGGGGCGGCCGTGGCCGCCGGGCAATCCGGCGCCACCGGTGCAACCAGCGCTGCGGCGCGGGCGAATCGGTGCCACGAAATGCCGCGGCAGAACGTAGCCTCCTAGCGTGCACGTCTCGCGGATCGCGCTCACCGACTTCCGCTCCTATCCCGCGGTGGACCTGCAGCTCGGTCCCGGAGTGACCGGCTTCACCGGGCCGAACGGCCACGGCAAGACCAATCTTGTCGAGGCCCTCGGCTACGCCGCCACGCTCGGCAGCCATCGCACCGCCACGGACGCGCCGCTGGTGCGCCGGGGCGCGGAGCGGGCCATCGTGCGCGTGCAGGTCGACTCAGCGGTCGGCCGCACGCTGCTGGAACTGGAGATCAACCCGGGCCGCGCGAACCGGGCCAGGCTCAATAGGACCGCGGTCCGCCAGCCCCGGCAGGTCATCGGCGCCCTGCGGACGGTGCTATTCGCGCCCGAGGATCTCGCGCTGGTCAAGGGCGATCCTGGCGAGCGCCGCCGGTTCCTCGACGATCTCCTCGTCACCAGGTCGCCGCGGTTCGCCGCGGTCCGCGCGGACTACGAGCGGGTGGTCAAGCAACGGACGGCGCTGCTGAAGTCCGCGGGCCTGCGGGGGGCCTACCGAGGCGGGCCGGGCGGGCACGCCGGCCGGCCGGCGACCGCCGGGCTACTCAGCACGCTCGATACCTGGGACGAGCACCTCGCCGTGGCCGGCGCGGAACTGCTCGCCGGGCGGCTCGACCTCGTGGCGCGGCTGCGCCCGCTCGTGACCGCCGCGTACGCACGGATCGCCGACGATCCGGCGGAGGCCGTGATCCGCTACCGCACCTCGTTCGCAACCAACGGCATCATCGCGGAAGTGGGCATCGGCGGAGGGGGCATCGCGGGCGGCGTCGTTCTGGAAAGCGGCATCGCGGACGGGCCTGCCGCGAACCGTGGCGGCGCGGCAGGCAGCGGCTCCGCGGATGGTGCGACTTGTTCCGCGGACGGCGGTTCCGTGGGCGCGGCAGCCGGTTCCGGGGATCGTGCCGCCGGTTTTGCGGATCGTGCCGCGGGGGCTGGCGCCGGCGGCGGCACGAAGCCTGGCTCGCCCGCCGGTCCGCGCCGCCGGACCGCGGACGGTGGCGCGGACGGCCAGGCCGTAGGCAGTGGCGCGGCGGGGCCGACCGCGGGCAGCGAGCAGACTCCAGGCAGACGACAGACCGCGGGCGGTGGGCAGACCGCGGACAGGGAGTACCTGGCCGGCATCCTGCGTGCGGCGCTCGCGCGGTCGCGCCCGGCCGAACTCGACCGTGGGGTGTGCCTGACCGGCCCGCACCGGGACGAGCTCGAGCTCAGCATCGGAGAGATGCCCGCGCGCGGTTACGCCAGCCACGGCGAGTCGTGGTCGCTTGCCCTCGCGCTCCGGCTGGCCAGCTACGACCTGCTGCGCGCGGACGGCGAGGATCCGGTGCTGCTGCTCGACGACGTGTTCGCCGAGCTCGACCCCGGCCGCAGGGACAGGCTGGCCGAGCTTGCCGTCGCCGCCGAGCAGGCGCTGGTCACGGCGGCGGCCGCGGCCGACGTGCCTGGCGGGCTGACCGGCGCGAGGTTTACGATCAGCGACGGGGTGGTGGAGCGTGCCCGGTGACGGACTCGAGCGTGCGCGCCGCGCACTCGCCGACGCGCGGGCGGACGCGGCGGCGAGGGGCGTGTACCCAGCGCGGCCGGAGAGTTTCGCCGACGGCG
>DATFVJ010000123.1:0-5756 GCA_035260365.1 Streptosporangiaceae bacterium | reverse complement strand
GATCCCGGGGGTCGCGGCCGGCCGCTGGCCGGCGCCGGCCGGCGGTGCGGCAGGGACGCGCGGCGCCCGGGCCGGCCGCCACCAGATCGCCGGTGCAAACGCCAGACATCCATAACGGCTGCCGCATGGGATCCCTGCGCGGCAGCCGTTATGGATGATCTTGGTGTCCGGCGGCCAGCGGCGTGCGCCGGTCCTGGCAGGTGTCCCGCACCGGTGAATTTTGGGTGCGGGCCGGATCTGTATGGGTGAACGCACGACCCAGCGATCGAGGAGCCCAAGATGCAAGAACTGTCAGGAACGACGGCGCTCGTCACCGGCGCGAGCCGGGGCTTCGGCCGCGCCATCGCCATCGCCCTCGCGCAGGCCGGCGCGGACGTCGTCGGCGTCGCCCGCGACCGCGCCCGGCTCGAGGAACTGCGCGCGGAGATCGGCGGCACGTTCACGCCCGTCGCCGCCGACGCGGCCGACCCCACGGTGGCCGGCCAGCTGCTCGACGCCCACCGCCCGCGCACCCTCGTGCTCGCCGCCGGGGCGAGCCCGCTGTCGCGGCCGCTGCACGAGCACACCTGGCAGACGTTCGGCCGCAACTGGGAGGTCGACGTGCAGCAGGTGTTCGGATGGACACGCGAGACGCTGCTGCGGCCACTCGACCCGGGCAGCGTGGTCATCGCGTTCTCCAGCGGTGCGGCGCTGCGCGGCTCGCCCCTGTCCGGCGGCTACGCCGGATCCAAGGCCACGATCAGGTTCATCACGTCCTACGCCGCCGCCGAGTCCGGGCGCAGCGCGCTCGGCGTCAGGTACGTCTCCGTGCTCCCGCAGCTGACGCCCGCCACCGGCCTGGGCGCGGCCGCGGTCGCCGCCTACGCCGCCCGGCAGGGCGTCGACGTCGCCGCCTACCTGGCCGCCGCGGGCCCCGTCCTCACCCCCGAGCAGGTGGGCAAGGCCATCACCGAGATCGCCGCCGATCCCGGCCACGACCACGACGCCTACCTGCTCACAGCCGCCGGCCTCAGCGAGGTGAAGTAGTGCGTTCGCACCGCTGAGCTGGCACGTCGCCAACGCGGTGGCGGCCGCCGGAGCGGTGGCCGCCGCGCTCGCGCCCTCCAGGGCGGCGGTCAAAGGCCGCGCTCACAATGGACGTGAACGCTAAAGCCATTTATGCGAAAGTGTGTCACGCTAATCAAACCCCGGCACGGCAAGATGTGCCCCATGCCGGATACAAACGCTCCGCGAGCCGTGCGTGACGTGGCCGACGCCTACGTCTTCTCGCTCGCCGAACTTAATCCGCTGATCGCCACCCGTCTCGGCCTGCGCCGAGACGAGGATCGCCTGCCCGACCTGTCGCCAGCCGGGCAGCAGGCCAAGGATGAGCTGGCCCGCTTCACGCTCGAGCGGCTGGGTTCCGCCGAACGTGCGGCGCGGTCCGGGTCTGTGGCCGGGTCTGGGCCTGGGGCCGGCCCCGGGTCTGGGCCTGCGGCCGGGACCGCGGCCGGGGACGAGCGCCGGTGCGCACGGCTGCTGCGCGAGCGCCTCGCGTCCGCGCTCTCCCTGAGCGAGCAAGGGGAGCACCTGCGTGCCCTGTCGAACATCTTCGGCCCCGTGCAGCAGGTGCGCGGCGTGTTCATGATGATGCCGACCGCCACCGAGGACGACTGGGCGGTCGTCGCCAGACGGATGGCGCGGGTGGCGCAGGCGCTCGACGGCTACCGTGCCTCGCTGGCCGAGGGCGCCCGCCGCGGCCTGCTCGCGGCGCCACGGCAGGTGCGTACCGTCGTGGGCCAGCTTGAGGAGTGGCTGGCCACCGCGGATGGCCGCGGCTGGTTCGCCGACTTCGCGGCCGGCGCTCGTGTGCCGCCGGCGCTGCGGGCCCGCCTGGACGAGGCGGCCGTGGCCGCGACGGCGTCAATCGCGGACCTGCGCCACTGGCTGGCCACCGAGTATCTGCACTGCGCCCAGGGAGTACCCGACGGGGTCGGTGCGGAACGCTATCGCCTCTGCGCCCGCCGGTGGACGGGCGCCGACGTCGACCCGCGGGATGCCTACGCCTGGGGCTGGTCGGAGTACCGGTCACTGCGGGAAGAGATGCAAAGCGAGGCGCGGCGGGTGCTTCCCGGTGCCTCCACCCTTGGGGCCATGCGCCACCTGGACGAGGACAGCGAGGCGGTCGACGGGGTCGAGGAGATCCGGCTCCGGCTGCAGCAGATGATGGACGATGCGATCGCTGGTCTCGACGGATCCCATTTCGATCTCGCGGACCGGCTGAAGATCGTCGAAGCGCGCATCGCCCCGCCGGGGAGCGCCGCCGCGCCCTACTACACGCCGCCGTCGCAGGACTTCTCCCGCCCGGGCCAGACGTGGCTGCCGACGCTCGGCCGCACCAGGTTCCCCCTCTGGCGCCTGGTGAGCACGTGGTACCACGAGGGCGTCCCCGGCCACCACCTGCAACTGGGGCAGTGGATGCACCTGTCGGAGCGACTGTCGATGTACCAGACAAGCGTCGGCGGGGTGAGCGCCTGCACGGAGGGCTGGGCGCTCTACGCCGAGCGCCTGATGGATGAGCTCGGCTACCTGTCCGGCCCCGGGGCCAGGCTCGGTTATCTCGACGCCCAGATCAT
Organism: Streptosporangiaceae bacterium; assembly: GCA_035260365.1. Lineage (GTDB taxonomy): Bacteria > Actinomycetota > Actinomycetes > Streptosporangiales > Streptosporangiaceae > DATFVJ01. The sequence continues at coordinate 3,141 of DATFVJ010000123.1, read as the reverse complement.
CCGGGCCATCCGGGTGGTGATCGACATCGGCATGCACCTGGAACTGAGGGTTCCCGGCGACTCGCCGCTCGGCGCGGGTGAGACGTGGACGGCGGACCTGGCCCGCGCGTTCTTCGCCGCGCACAGCGGTCGCGAGGCAGCGTTCGTCGACAGCGAGATCGTCCGCTATCTCGGTGCGCCCGGCCAGGCCATCAGCTACAAGCTGGGTGAGCGTGCCTGGCTGGCCGGGCGCACGGCCGCCCGCGCCGCCCGTGGTGACAGCTTCGACCTCAAGCCATGGCACATGGCCGCCCTGTCACTCGGCTCACTCGGGCTTGATGACCTCACCGAGGAGCTTGCATCCTTGTGACGCCGGCCAATGTGTTCCCGGTGTTTCATGGCCGGTTGCCGCTGGTCACCGCGGCGCAGCGCCGCGACGTTTCCTGGAAGAGTCATGCACACACCGGCCACGCGGCCCGCCGGGCCGGCTGACCTGCTCGCACGCGCGCTCGACGCCACCGGCGATCTCGTCGCGGGCGTACGAGATGACCAATGGGACGCGCCGACTCCCTGCACCGGCTGGAACGTCCGCGACCTGGTGAACCACGTCGTCGGCGGCAACCTTGCGTTCGCGAGCCTGCTGCGCGGCCAGCCGCCATCGCGGCCCCGCGCCGCCGATCACCTGGGCGGCGACCCCGCCGCGCGTACCAGCAGGCGAGCAGCGTGTTGCGGGACGCGTTCGCTCAGCCGGACGTGCTGTCCCTGATGTTCCCCTCACCGATCGGAACCGTGCCCGGGGTCGCCCTGCTGCACCTGCGCATCACGGAAATGCTCGTGCACGGCTGGGACCTCGCGCAGGCCACCGCGCAGCCCGCCCGGCTCCCCGACGACCTCGCCGAACAGGAACTGCGGTTCACGCGCGCCAAGCTCGGCGACATCCCCGCCGGTCGAAGCCCGTTCGCCCCGCCCCAGCCCGTCTCCGGCGACGCGCCCGCGATCGACCGCCTCGCCGCCTGCCTCGGCCGCCGCGTCACTCCTGGCGGTACGGCGCGAGCCTGACCCCGCCGGGGTGAGCGCGGGTTGAGCGGCGGCCGGCCCCGCCGGGGTGAGCGCGGGGTGAGCGGCGACATAGGTTGAAAATATGGACTATCGCACTTTGGGCCGCAGCGGCTGCGCGGTGTCGAGCTTCTGCCTTGGCACCATGACTTTCGGCGTAGAGACCGACGAGCCGGGCGCGCATGCGCAACTCGACCGTTACACCGAGGCGGGCGGCACGTTCGTCGACACGGCCGACGTGTACGGCGACGGGAGGTCGGAGGAGATCATCGGCCGGTGGTTCGCCAGCCGGCCGGACGAGACCACCGAACCGGTGGTGCTTGCCACCAAGGGCCGGTTCCCGCTCGATGATTCCCCGAACGGCGCCGGGCTGTCCGCGCGGCACCTGACCCGCGCGCTCGACGCGTCGTTGCGCCGCCTCGGGCTCGAGGCGGTTGACCTGTACCAGGTCCACGCGTTTGATCCGTGGACGCCGCTGGAGGAAACACTGCGCACGCTCGACGGGTTCGTCCGGGCCGGCAAGATCCGCTATTACGGGCTTTCGAACTTCACCGGCTGGCAGCTGACGAAGGCGGTGCACCTGGCCCGGGCGCTGAACGTCGCCGGGCCGGTGACGCTTCAGCCGCAGTACAGCCTGCTTGTGCGCGAGGTCGAGTGGGAGATCGTGCCCGCCGCGATGGACGCGGGCATGGGGCTGCTGCCCTGGAGTCCGCTCGGCGGCGGCTGGCTGTCGGGCAAGTACCGGCGCGGCGAGCGCCCAGCCGGCGCCACCCGCCTCGGCGAGGACCCGAACCGCGGCATGGAAGCCTATGACCGCCGGGGCATGCAGCGCACCTGGGACGTCATCGAGGCCGCGCAGAAGGTCGCGGGCGAACGCGGTGTGTCGATGGCCGAGATCGCGCTGGCGTGGCTGACCGACCGGCCCGGGGTGACCTCGACCATCCTGGGTACCCGCACGGCCGGACAGCTCGAGACCAACCTTCGCGCGGCTGACCTGCATCTCACCCCGGCGGAAACCGCGGCGCTCGACGCCGCGAGCGACCCGCGGGCTCCCGACTATCCGTATGGCGAGCTTGGTGTACAGCAGCGCGACCGCAGCCTCGCCGGTGGCCGATAGGGCGCCGTAGCCTCGCCGGTGGCCGCTGGCGGCGTAGCCGACCCGCACCGCGAAGAACCGGCGGGCAGTACTGGCGGAAGTTGCTGGCGGAATTCGTTGGCGGAATTCGTTGGCGAAAGTTTGCTGGCGAAAGTTGTTGGCGCAGGCGGTCGGCCGCACTCCCACCGCCGTCACGACAACAGCCGTGGCCTGCACCCTGTACGGCCACCCCGGCGTGTCCCTCGCCGGCGGGGTCCCGGTCAGCCAGATCGGCCTCGCCGCGGCGGAGAGCAGCGCCACCCCGCCGGCTGGTCACGCTCGCGCCTGGAGGGGTCGCCAACGCGCTGCTGCAGATCGTGCACGCGGGCAACTACCCCGCCGCCAAGTGCCACCCGGTGACAGCGGACTACCTGCAGATCTACCCGCCGAACCAGACAACGGCGATCCCCCTCGCCTTCACCGCCACGGCGTGCGCCAAGCCGGTCGGGCTCTTGACGGTCAGCGTCGTGCTGCCCGGAGCGGCCAGTTCGTGACCCCAGCCGCAGGGCACCTGGCGGGCCCGCCGAGACGGCGGGCCCACGCCAGGCGGCGCCTGTCGCTGGTTTGTTGATCGCGGTATTTTTGGCGAAAATGGGGCCCGCAGATGATCAACGCGCGGGTTTGATCTTGCGGTGAGCACACGCTCGCGGTCACTGGCGGCCCGCCAGGTGGCCAACCCGGCCCACCGGGGTCCCGATCCCCGCCCGGCGGCCCCGCTTCCATGATCGCGGTATTTTTGTCGCGGATGTAAACATTCCAAAATAAATTGCGTTTCCGGCGTGTCGTGTGCCAGGATTGCGTATGGGCGCGAATACAGAGCTTTTGAGGCTGATGGGCCCGCAGCTAGAGCTGGGGCTGCCGGCGCTGGATGAGAGAGCCCGGCGGCTGGTGCTGGGGATGGTGGCGCGGGCGGCCGGGGATGGCGGGACCGGCGCGGTGGCCAGGCTGACCGGGGCGTCGTGGCACACGGT
>DATFVJ010000122.1:0-11214 GCA_035260365.1 Streptosporangiaceae bacterium | reverse complement strand
GGGCGGCGGCGGCGGAGGAGACCTCCGGCGCCGCCGCCCGCCCGCGTGGCCTTCCGTTCTGCCACGTCGGTCATGGAGTACTCACCCCGCGAGCGGCTTGATCTGGCTGGACACCGAGGAAAGTCCCGCCGCCGCGCTGCTTTGGTTGCTGAGCACGGACGAGATCATGGTCTGCAGGTCAGCCGATATCTGCGGCCAGTTCGGCGTGACCGGCCGGTTCGTGGTCACCTTGAACAGGGGGAGCGCCTGCTGGAAGAATGGCGCCTTCGCGAAAAGCTCCGATCCGGCCGAACCCGTGTAGGCCGACTGCACGGCGGGCGCGTCGCCCGTCGGAATCGCGCGCGCGACCTGCTGCTGGTCGGTGGTGAGGAACTGGATGAACTTCCACGCCGCGGCCTGGTGCGCGCTCTTGGCGTTGATCACCAGGTCGTCGCCGCCGAGTGCCGCGGCCGGCGTGCCCGTGCTCGACGGGAACGGGATGTAACCGACCTTGCCCTTGACCGGCGCCGCGGTCTGCGAAAGCTGAAGCAGGTACGGCCAGTTCACGGCGAACGCGGTCTGCCCGGACAGCCACGCGCTCTGCACGTCAGATTCCTGCCAGCCGGTCACCGCGGTCGGTGCGATCTTGTACTTGTAGATGGCGTCGTGCTCGAACTGCAGCGCCTGCTGGTTGGGCGTGGTGTTGATGTTGGCCGCGTCCAGCTTGCCGCCGAAGCCGCCGAGGAAGTTCTGCCAGGCGGTCACCGCGCCCTCGTACTTGAATCCCTCGAAGGCCAGGCCTTCCTTGAGCGTCGGGTCCGCCTTCATCGCCGCCTGGGCGTCCGCCACCAGTTGCTGCGGCGATGTGGGCGGCGTCTTGACCAGGTCGGTGCGGTAGTACAAGCCCTCGGCGTTGATGAACCAGGGGATGCCGTAGACGTGCCCGTTGTACCGGACCGTCTGCGCCTGGGCGGGGAAGAACTTGGTCATGTCCGGGCTGTAGGTGTCCAGCGGCGCGATCCAGCCGGCCTTGGCGAAGGTCGCCGGCCACACCACGTCCGAGACGATCACGTCCGGAGTGCCCGAGCCGGCCACGAACCGCGTGGTGAGCTGCTGGTAGGCGGTGTTCGCCGTCGGTGACAAGATGAGCGGCTTGACCGAGATGTTCGGGTTGGCCTTCTCGAACGCCGCTATCTGGGCTTCGGTCTCCGTGGTCTCCGCGCCGAGACCCTGCAGCGAGATCGTGATCGTCTGCTTCGCGGTCCCGCCGGTCTGTGCTGCCGGGCCGCTGCTGCTGCAGCCCGCGGCCGCGGCGAGCAGCACTGCCACCGGCAGCGCGGCCGCCGCGAGCGGCACCCTGAGCCGCCCCGTCACGGCGATCCTCGCCCATCGTTTCTGCGTCTGGCGCATATCGGCCACCTCCTTGGTAAATTTATTCAGAAGATTATGTTCGCCCGGTTGATTGTGTGAAAATTGCGCCTGCGGTATCGAAAATCTGGTGGATCCTCCTCGGTCAGCCATCTTTAACGATGTTGCGAAGCTGCGCAGAAAGGTTCGTGATCGTTTCACGCACCGGTTTGCGCAGCGTGAGTGCCTGATACACCGAGCTGGATATCGCGAGGCTCAGCTGGTTGTAGTTGGCGCTCTTGGGCCGCGGCTTGGCCGACACAATGGCCTGGCTGAGCACGGGCAGATAGGGAAAGAGCTTGATGAGCGCGGGATCGGCGTAGAGCTGGGTCCAAACCGGCGGCAGGGAGCCGCGGATCAGGATCTGCCGCTCGTTGCCGAGGCTGGTGAGGTACTGGATGAACCGCAGGGCGGTCCGCTGATGCCTGGAGAACGCACTGATCGCGAGGTCCCCGCCGCCCAGCGAGCTCGAGCCGCGGCCGGCCGGCCCGGGCAGCGGCACGACGCCGAACCTGCCGGTCACCTTGTTGCCAGGCCCTGGCCTGCTGGCCAGGCCATAAGCCAGCGGCCAATTCCGCATGAAAAGCAGCTGCCCGGCCTCGAAGGCCGTGCTCGACTTGTTCTCGTCCCAGCCAAGCGCGACTTTCGGGATCCAGCCTTCGCGGAACCCCCGCACGAGGAAATTCAAGCCTTCGCGGGCCTGTGGCGAGTCGAGGACCACCCGCTTTCCGTCGCCGGACAGTATCGCGCCGCCCGCGGACTGCACCGCCTCGGCGAAATTGACGGTCAGCCCCTCGTACAGCATGTACTGCCCGGCATAACCGTACATGTGGTATCTGGGCGCTAACGTGCTGGCCAGATACGCGAGCTGAGCCCAGGTCTGTGGCGGCGGCACGCCGGCCCGGGCGAGGATGTCCGTGCGGTAGTAGAGCAGGCCGGCGTTGCTCGTGTAGGGCACCGCCCAGAGCCTGCCGTCCCATTCGGCCGTATCCACGGCGGGCCGCAGGAACCGCGTGAGCGGGAAGAGATTCGGGTTGAGCGGCACGATCCAGCCCGCCGAAGCGAACTCCGGCGTCCAGATCACGTCCATGTTGAGCACGTCGTACCGGCCGCTGCGCTCCTGCAGGTTGGCCACCATCTGGGCGTGCTGGTCGTCGGCGTCCGCCGGAAGCTGGACCAGCGACACCTTCTCGGCCGGGTGCGCACGGTTCCAGGTGTCGATCAGCGGACGGAGGTATCCGCTCGTGTCCGCGCCGGTGACGAAAGTGATCGGCCCCTGGCCGCTCAGTGAGGCGGACGACGCCGTCAGCATCTGCGTGGCGCCGCCACCGCCGCAGGCGGTGACCGCGAGCATACCGGCCAGGAGGACGGCCCCGATCATGGAACGTCTCATCGACGCCCTCCGACGGTACCAGGGAGTGATACATTCAGGTTATGCATGACGGAGCAGTAAGTGTCAACCACGTTACCGTGATGTGTCCGATCGGTGGCCGGACCGTGGTCTGCCTCCGGGATCTTGCGTGACCCGTGGATTCCAAGGTAAACCTGACACACGGAGATTTCCCGTGGGACGGGCAGGACGGGCGCCGGTTCGCGGCGCCGCGGCGGTTCAAGCCGCGCGGGGTTTACCTGGTTGTTATCGTCAACGGCATACGTGCGGTCCGATCGCCCTCACTCATGCTCTTGACAAAGGGCCGCCCGCGGGTGCATCCAGAGTCATGAGGAGGTGACGCGACCGTGCGGCTGCCGCTGCTTGCCCTCCTCGCGAAGGAGCCGGCCCATGGCTACGAGCTGAAGCAGGCCCTGGAGCAGACGTTCGGCCAGGCCTACCCGGCGCCGAACATCGGGCAGATCTACGTGACGCTGCAGCGGCTGGAACGGGACGGGCTCGTGCAGAGCGAGGACGTCGTGCAGCTGAGCCGCCCGAACAAGCGGGTGTACGCGCTGACCGACGCCGGGCGGGAGGCCCTGGCCGCGTGGGTGGAGGAACCGTCGGACGGTGCACACGTCCGTGACCAGTTCTTCATGAAGCTCGTGCTCGCGCCGCTCGCGGGTGCCGCGGACCGGATGGCACTGATCAACAAGCAGCGCCGTCACTACCTCAATCTGATGCGCGGGCTGTCGAGCCTCGCCACCACCAGCGACAGGGAAAATCCGATAGCGCGGCTGCTGATCGAGGGTGCGATGCTACGTTTGCAGGCCGATCTCGACTGGCTGGAACGCTGCCAGGAGGAGCTCGTTTGACACTGCTTCGGCCACGGGGGCCGCAACATCAGCCCGCGGGCCCGGCGATGCTGTCGGCCAGCAGGCTGGTCAAGGTCTACCGCGCCGACGGCGTCGCGGTGCACGCGATCCGGGGGCTTGAGGTCTTCGTGCGGCGCGGCGAGTTCGTCGCGATCATGGGGCCGTCGGGCTCGGGGAAGTCCACCCTGCTGCACCTGCTCGGCGGCCTGGAGCGGCCGACGGCGGGGGAGATCTGGCTGGACGGCCGCCGCGTGGACGGGCTGAGCCAGGCCGCCTGGGCGATCATGCGCCGGCGGCACGTCGGATTTGTCTTCCAGTTCTTCAACCTGATCTCGAACATGACCGTTGCCGACAACGTCGAGCTTCCCGCGCTGCTCAGCGGGGCGACGTCGCGGCAGGCTCGCACGCGCCGCCAGGAGCTGCTCGCCGACCTCGGCCTTACGGCCAAGGCGAACGCGGTGCCCGCCCGGCTGTCCGGGGGCGAGCAGCAGCGGGTAGCGCTGGCCAGAGCATTAGCTAACCAGCCGAGCGTGCTGCTCGCCGACGAGCCGACCGGCAACCTCGACAGCTCGAACACCAGGGACGTGCTCAGGCTGCTGTGCCGCGTCCACGAAAGCGGCCAGACGATCGTGCTTGTCACCCACGACGCCAGGGTCGGCAGCGCCGCGGACCGGGTGGTCACGCTCTTCGACGGGATGATCGCGGACGACGCCGCCATCTCGGCGCAGCCCCCCGCGCCCGCGACGCTGAACGGTGTGCTCGAACTCAACGGCTGATCAGGATGCGCGCGACGTTCCGGTGGGTGCGCGGCGACCTGCTCGCGAGAAGAGGGCAGGCGTTGCTGGCTGTCTTCGTCGTCGCCGGGGCGGTCGCGGCGCTTGTGCTCTCCGCGACGACGCTGCAGGGCGCGACGAATCCATGGCAGGGCTTGTTCGCGAGGACCAGGGGCGCGCATGTATGGCTCCTGCTCACCCCGGGCACCCAGCTCTCGCAGCTGGGATCTCTGCACGGGGTGACCGCGGTCGCGGGCCCCTATCAAGCGGCCGCCGCCGACGTGCCCCAAGGCCCGGTGAAGGTCCCGATCCAGCTGCGCGCCACGGCGGCGAGCGTGCCCGCGGTGGACCACCAACTGGTGCGGGCGGGCCGGTGGCTCGCTGCCGCGCAGCCCCGTGGGGTCGTGCTTGAGACCTCTTTCGCCACCGCGCTGCACCTCGGCGTCGGTGCCTGGCTCATGATCGAGAGCGTCGACGGCAGTTCGGTCCGCGCCCAGGTGACCGGCATCGCGGACACGGCAGATCAGGGCTTCTACCCGGAACAGACCCCGGGCCTGGTGTGGGTGCTGCCCGGCCTGCTCAAGCAGGTGGAGCCGCTCCAGACGCACACGCAGGAGGCACTCGGCCTGCGGCTCGCCAACCCGCAGGCCGCGGGATTCGTCGCGCAGGAGGCGGTCGACTCCGTCGGCGAGAATCACGTGATCTCCGTGTCCACGTGGCAGGACGTCCAGCAGTCGATGGCGCTCAACAACCGCCTGCTCGGCCTGCTCCTCGCCGTGTTCGGGCTGGCCGCACTCGTCGCCGCGGCGCTGGCCATCGGGAACGCGACCGGCGGCCGCGTTCTGGTCCAGCTCGAGGACATCGCGATGCTGAAGGCCCTGGGCTTCACGCCCGGCCAGGTCGTGCGCATGCTCGTCGCCGAGCACTGCGCGCTCGGCGCCGCCGGGATCGCGGTGGGCCTCGGGACCGCGCGGCTGCTGACGGCTTCGCTGTTGCAGCGGCCGCCGGCCGCCGCGCTGAGCGCGGCCGCCCCGCTGCCCGCGGGCCTGGTCGCCATGATCGCGCTTGGCGCGGAGGTGGCCGTCGCGCTGGCGACACTGCTGCCCGCGTGGCGCGCCGGGCGGGTCCGCCCGGCCGCGGCGGTCCAGGCCATGCCGCCGCGCGGGCGGCTGTCGCGCCTGGCCAGGCTGGCACTGCTCATGCGGATGCCGCCCGCGCTCGTCCTCGGCGCGCGCGACGCGTTCACCCGCCGGCTACGGGCCACCCTGATCATCGGTGGCCTGGCGATCCCGATGGTCATGATCACGATCGGCCTTGGCTGCCTGTCGACGCTGGACAGCTTTACGGCCAGACCGGCCCGGATCGGCCTCGCGGCCGCGCTGACCGTCAGCCCCGGTGGGCTCGACGACGCGCAGGCGCGGCGCCTCATCGCCGCGGATCCGCAGGTGGCGGCCCTCTATCCCGGATTCAGGGTGCCCGCGCTCGTGCCTGGCGCGACGACGTCGATCCTGACGCAGGGGATGGGCACGTCGGCCGATCCGTATCCGTTCGACGTCGCGGCCGGGCGGATCTACCACGCCGACAACGAGGCGGTGGCCGGGCAGGGGCTGCTCGATCTCCTGCATGTGCGGGTCGGGCAGTGGGTCCGCCTGACGGTGCAGGGCGTTCCGCTTGACGTCCACATCGTCGGCCGGACCATAGAAACGGAAAACGGCGGGCAGGTGCTTTCGTACGGGACCGACGCCCTCGGTGCGGCCGGCGGCGCGCCCCCGGTCGTGTTCTACAGCCTGGTGCTTCGCCACGGCGCCAACGCCGCGGCCGTGCGGGCACGTCTGCTCGCCGCGTCAAACAACCGGCTCGAGGTGGACGCCGTCGCCAACCCGGCCAGCCGTCTCGCCATCGTACGCTGGGTGATCGCCGCGCTGATCGTGGTGCTGGCCCTGATCGGCCTGACGAATCTCGTGACGGCCACGACCGTCGGGCTGCGTGATCACCTCAGGGACGTCGCGGTGCTCAAGGCGATCGGCCTCACCCCACGGCAGGTCACCGCCACCCTCGTCACGAGCATGAGCCTGCTCGCGCTGATAGCGGTGCTCGTGGGCACGTGGCTGGGCCTGGCGGTGTCCGGCCGTCTCATCAACCTGCAGGGCAGAACCAGCGGTATCGGCGGCGGCCTGGCGGCGCCGCCGTCCGCGGCGATGATAGTGGTAGCCGTGGTGGCGGCGATGGCTGGTGCCACCGTGACGGCGTTCCTGTTCGCCCGCCGGACGGCGCGGATAGAAGTCGCGGCCATCCTGCGGGAACCGCCTCATCAGGCGGGTGTGTCCACCGCCGCGGTGGCCGGGTGACCGATCGCCAGGCCGCTCGCTATGTCGAAGAACTGGAGATTGCGGGTGTCCACGCCGAGGTCGAGGGAGCGGCCGCTGCGCACGCTGCTTCGCGCGTTCACCCGCGCGGTCCACTGCGACTTTCCCTGGGCGAGGGGGATCGCGGCATCCGCTTCGTCCCCCGCGGCCGGGGCGAGCGCGGCCGAGGTGGTCTGCTCGACCGGCGGTGCGTCGATCGTGAAGATCACGTGCATCTCGCTGCCGAGTTCCTCGACCACGTCCGGGGTCACCGGCATCCGCGCCCACTGGCCGTCGCCGAGGCCGGCGTCCTCGAAGTCCGACGGCCTGATCCCGACGATCAGGTCGTTGCCGAAGTAACGGTCAAGGCCTGGCCGCGCCTCGAACACGTCGTCGGGCACGGGCAGCTTGAAGCCGGCGAACGAGATGGCAGGGCCGCCATCACGCACCAGTTTCGCGGAAGCGAAGTTCATCGCGGGTGAGCCGATGAACCCGGCCACGAACAGGTTCACGGGCGAGTCGAACAGGTTCTGCGGCGTGTCGACCTGCTGGAGCTTGCCGTCCCGCAGCACGCACACCCGGTGCCCCAGGGTCATCGCCTCGATCTGGTCGTGCGTGACGTACACCGTCGTCACGCCGAGCCTGTTGTGCAACTGGCTGAGCGAGGCGCGCATCGACACGCGCAGTTTCGCGTCGAGGTTCGACAGCGGCTCGTCCATCAGGAACGCCTGCGGCTCGCGTACGATCGCGCGGCCCATCGCGACGCGCTGCCGCTGGCCACCGGAGAGCGCGGCGGGCTTGCGCTTGAGCAGTTCGTCGAGACCGAGCATCGTGGCCGCGTCGTGTACCCGTTCCTTGATCTCCGACTTCGGCGTCTTGCGCAGTTGCAGGCCGAACGCGAGGTTCTGTTCCACCGTCATGTGCGGGTACAGCGCATAGTTCTGGAACACCATGGCGATGTCGCGGTCCTTCGGCGGCAGCTCGTTGACGACGCGGTCACCGATCTGGATCGTCCCGCTGGTGATTTCCTCCAGGCCGGCGATCATCCGGAGCGCGGTGGATTTGCCACAGCCCGACGGGCCGACGAGAACCATGAACTCGCCGTCGGAGATGTCCAGGTCCAGCCCTTCGACCGCGGTGACACCCCCGGCGTAGACCTTGTGTACCTGGTCGAGAACGATCTGTGCCATCGAAGCTCCAGAAATTGGCCGGTTGCTGAGCAGCGTAACCGCAGCGTAACCGACCTTGGGTGGCTTGCTTAAGTCGCGCGGCGACCCTGTTACGGGAGCGTAAACGCCGAGACCTGACCGTGATCTGGCAGTTCTCGCCGCGCGGCGCCTGCCGCACGGGCGTTACGGTGACCGGGTGGAAAACATCGACAGGCAGATTGTCGCGTTGCTCTGCCGCGCCGGGCGGGTGAGTTTCACCGAACTCGCCCGGCACACCGGCCTGTCGGTGTCCGCGGTCCATCAGCGCGTGCGGCGCCTGGAGCAGCGGGGCGTGATCAAAGGTTACGCCGCGCTGGTCAGCATGGAGGAGATCGGGCTGCCGCTGACGGCGTTCGTGTCGATCAAGCCGTTCGACGCCGCGGCGCCCGACGACGCGCCGCAGCGGCTCGCGCACCTGGCGGCGATCGAGGCCTGTCACAGCGTGGCGGGGGAGGAAAGCTACATCCTCAAGGTCCGTGTCGCCTCACCGGCCGCGCTCGAAGAACTCCTGCAGGAGATCAGGGCGGCCGCGGCCGTGTCCACCCGCACCACGATCGTGCTCAGCACACCGTATGAGAACCGCGGGCCGGACCTGAGCCAACCGCAGGCGCCCGGACCGACGACGAGCCCATGACGGCGCGGTTTCCAGGCGGTCCAGGCCGTCCACCCGGATCGTCCCGAACGGCTGCCGCGTGGCGCCACATGATGGAGTGCGCCTACGGCGTGATCGTGACCCGGCGTACGGAGTTGCCGGCCAGGTCGCTGCCTGGCGGCACGAAGGCGACGGTGGCCCGGTGGACGCGCGCGAGCTGGTGCAGATCCGCTCCGCACGGGGCCGGCGTGCCCACCACGGTCGCGCCGACCGCGAGGGCGAGATCGAGCAGCGCCGAGTAACCGCGGCCGTCGCCGCTCGGCGGCCCGGCCAGGATGACGTCCCACGCGGCGAGCTTCGCATCCGAGGCGAGCTTCCTGAGCTGAGCAACGAGCTCACTGTGTGTCACGGGCAGGGGCTGCGGGCGCCCGTCTGCGCCGGGTGCCCAGGCCAGCAGCGCAAGGTGATCGCCTGCGCGGTGCACCGGCCGCAGCGTGCCGGAGCCGAGCAGCGCCTCGAACCGTGTCACGCCGCTCGCCGGGCCGAAACTGATCACCTGGCGCACCCGGGAGTGCTCGGCGATATCGAGGGCGGCGCCCGCCAGCGCGCTGTCGGTGATCAGGATCCGCGCGTCGCACTCGGTGAGCTGCGCGGCGATGACGCCGCTGGCGGCCCCCGCGGCCGCGGGCGACGGCACACCCCCCGCGGCCCGGATCGACTGGCTGGCCAGCGCGAACGCCACCGGACTGCTCACGTGCACGCCGGCCACGTCACCCGGCCGCATGCCGCGCCTGGTCAGCCCGGCGGCGGCGGCACGTACCCTCGCCACCAGGCTCGAATAGCTGATGATCAGCCCCGATGTGGGATCCACGAGCGCGGACCGCCCGTACCGGCCCGGTGCGAGCCCGAGGACATGCTCGGTGACCGTGACGTCGGCGGACGGCATCTGGATCGCTGTGCCCTTCAGACGTGACCTGTAAATGACTCTCGGTGATGAGGTTATGGGCGGAACCACCCGGGCACATCGCCAGGAATATGTAATCGAGTGTGTAGACACAGGCAGCGACCCCCTCTGTGAGCGGGCCCGGGCGCGCGCGGCGCCCGGGCCCGCCGGTCGCGCGTCCCCTTGGCTACCAGCCTCCCCCCCGGTGGCCTGTAGGGCATTGCCCTCGCCGGACGGCGCGCGATGCATATGACGCTACGTAACGCGCGGCGCCGGCACATGCGCCGACCTGTGCATACGGGTATGTATCTCTGGGCGCCGCCGGCATGTAGACGGCTGTGTACATCGCGAGAGGGCAGAGCCGTGCCCATGCAGATGCGCATCTAACGTCCCGATCAAGAAACGCGGGTCAGGTGCCGCCGGCGGCGGCCAGGCCGGCCAGGTCGGTAAGGTCGGCCAGAATCTCCGCCCAGCCGGTGACGGCCAAGGTGAGGTGGCCAGCGCCGGGCAGCAGATGCGCCCGGGCGCGCGGCAGATTCGCCGCGAGCCACGCGCCGTGCGCGTGCGGCACCATGCGGTCCTGGTCGCCCTGCCAGATCGCGGCCGCGCCGATGTCGTCAAGCGCGAAACCCCAGCCGGTGACGAACGCGAGATCGTCGTCACGCCACCCGGCGACGCCGGCGGTCAGGGCGGCGCGGAAGGAATCGGCGAGGAAGACCGCGAACTCGTCGGTGAGCGCTGCCTTGTCGACGGGGGAGACGAGGCCGCCGAGTGCCTCGGCCACGTCGGCGGCGCGGGCGCCGGCCAGTTCCACGGCCGCGCGCTCGAGGAACTCGGTCAGCGCGGCCACACCACGCCCGGCGGCGGAGAATTCCTCGATGTTCTCCGGGCCCATCCCCGCCGACCAGGCGAGCCCGTCCGCATGGTACGGCGCCACCCCGGCGACGGATGCGGCCGCCAGGCACCGGCCGGGCAGCAGCGCCGCGCAGGCAAGCGCGTGCGGGCCGCCACCGGACCAGCCGGCCGTCACGAACTCGGCCGACCCGAGGCCGTCAAGGATCGCGAGCACGTCGTCCGCGGCGTCGGCCACCGAGCGGCCGGGCCGCGCCGTCGAGCCGCCATATCCCGGCCGTGTGTACATCACCGTACGAAGCCCGCACGCGGTGGCGGCCGTGATCAGCGGCCGCATCGGGATCAGGCCGCCCGGCGTGCCGTGATGGAACACCAGCGGCAGCCCGTCGCGCGGGCCGGCCACGAGCACGTCGAGGCGCCTGCCGTCAGCCGTCTGGACGGTGCGCCGGTCATCTCCCATGACCGCAGGCTAGCGCCGTGACGCACGCCGCAAGCGCGGCCACGGTGAGTCAGCGGGGAGAGGCGGGTCAGCCGAGGCTGCGGCTCTTCCCGGGGGACTTCATGCGGTGGGCGGGATGGTGCTGGCCGTGCGGGGTGCCGCTAACGGTGGCGGTGACCTAGCCCGAGCCCGCAACCGCCATTGCGGACCCCGCAATAACACACAATGACACCGCGTGTTCCACCTGTCGCAGCCGGAGTGGCCGCGACACGCTGCGCCGCGCGGCGCCGCGGATCGCGTGGGCCATGGCACCTGTAATCCGCGGCGCCGATAAACCGCCGGGCCGGCCACGGCCGGGGCCCTCGCTGCGGCCGGGTGTGTTTCGGACACGCGCCCCGCGTGTCGCGCTGGCGTGGGGCACCGGCCCGCTGC
>DATFVJ010000121.1:0-4223 GCA_035260365.1 Streptosporangiaceae bacterium | reverse complement strand
AACGCCCGCGTCGGTCCTGGTGGCCGCCTGACGTTCCTGCCCGAGCCCACCGTGATCGCCGCGCGAGCGCGGCACCGCCTGGAGATGCGGGTCAGCCTCGCCGCGGGCGCCGCCTTCACCTGCCGCGACGAAGTGATCCTCGGGCGCCACGGCGAGGTGGGCGGCAGGTACCGCGCTCGCCTGCACGTCGATCTGGCGGATGCTCCCCTGCTTCGTCATGAACTCGCCCTCGACCCCGCCGACGGCGCCAGCCTTGGACCTGCGGTGCTGGCCGGCCATCGCGCCGCCGGCTGCCTCCTGGTGGTCGAGCCCGCGTGGGCCACCGGAGCGGCGCCCATGCCCGCCGGGCAGTACGCGCCGGGCGTCGCGGTGATGCCGCTGGCCGGCCCGGCCGTGTTCGTCGCGGCGCTCGCGGACGGCGCGCTCACCCTGCGGCGCCGCCTCGACGCCCACACGCCGCGTCCCCGGCCCGCCCCCGCCGCCGGCGAGGGCGTCAGACACTGACCCACGGGCAGACCCTGAGTCCCAGCCGTTTCCGGCATGCCGAGTTTGTCTTGTGCAGAATGTGAGGCACAATGTTGCACATGGCTACTCGGCTGAACCAACGTGCGGTCCGCCGGTCTCCGCTCCCGCTGACCGAGCGCGACCTGGCAGATCTTGCCAAGCTCCGCGTCGAGGGCCCCTATCGCGCGGCGCTTGCCCATCTCGCCTCGGGAGAGCTGCCGGAAGGTGAGCTGACCGAGTCGGCGCTCCTGCACGCCGTCTTCTCGGCCGGGTTGCGCGCGGTGCGGGAAGCCGCGGAAGAACATAGTTACGCCGCCGACGCCGCCAGCTACCGCGCTGAGGACGCCGAGCGGCGGGCGATCGCCCGCCGCAGGTCGCCCACCTGGGCAGACGAGGATTGACGTGGCGCACTCCGCCCTGCTCCGCGGGCGCGTCTACGCGGCCAAACTCGCGCATATCGAGGGCGAGAAGTACTACCTCGTGGTCTCCAACAACCGCCGTAACGAGCAGCTCCCCCACGTGCTCGCCGTGCGGCTGACCACCTCACCCAAGCCCTCGAGGCCGTCTATCGTCGAGCTTGATCGCCGGGAGGTGTTCACCGGCCGCGCCGTTTGCGACGACATCGAGACGCTCTATCCCGACGAAGTGACCAGAGACCTTGGCGCGGTCACCTTCGGCGCGATGGCGCGTATCGAAGACGGGCTGCGCGCCGCGCTCGACCTGACCTGATGCTGGCTGTTGTGCGCCCCCACTGATGGCTACCTCGGCCCACAGCACGGCCGCGCCGCCAGCCGTTCCCTGATGGCCGAACTGGCCGGCCAGCGCCGCGACAATCGCCAAGCCGTACCCGTGGGCCACCGCGTCCTGCCCCTCACCCGCCGGCCACCACCCACTGCCGATCGTGGCGACCTCCATCCGCAGCCACCCCGGCCCGCGCCGCACGGTCATCGCGAACACCCCGCCCGGCGTGCCGTGCACCGCACACGACGCAAGCTCCGAGGCGATCAGTTCCATCTCGCCTACTCGCGGGCAGCAGTCCCGCGTCACCGCGCGCAGGTAGCCGCGCGCCGCCGGCACCGCTTCCGGGGCTGCTGGGAAGACCGCATGGTATTCGCCCGCTTCCAGCTCGGCTGGCCCGTCGATGCGAGCCGCCACCGGCGAACCTTCATCCAGCGATGTGCTCATTGCCCGGTACCCACGCCCCGCAGCACTCGCCTGATGATCTCCGCGGCTGCGGTGACATCGTGCACGGGCGCCACGCGCTCGGCCCACCCGAACCAGTAGAAGCCATCGCCACAGTAGATGTTCTCCGTGAGCACGCCCGCGTGGCGGTTCCGTATGTGCAGGTACGGACGCCCGCCTTGGGACGCGACAAGCCGCGCCTCATAGTCGCCGCCGTTCACCTCGGCGGCGAGCTTCTCCAGGTCACGCTCTCCCAAGTCTTGCCATTCAGCCATCACATGCTCCCGCGTCGGGTCCGGGTGGATCGTGCGACGTCGCCGTCTCGTGCGGCCGGGCAGTCGTCCCAGCCGAATACAGACCGCTGTCATGGCCTTTCATGTTGGCAACAGCGAGCCGGTTGCCCGATGGCGTAACCGGATGAGGACTCGCCCCATGCGTGAGAGGAATTTCTGCAGCACCCCGGGTGGCGGTTTACCCTACGGTCATGAACGGGACTCACCCGAGGTTGCCGCCGGAATTCTGGTCCCGGCCAGATATCGCATCGGCGCTGGCATCGTGTGACGTGCCGGCGCTGCTGGAGGCTATCCGGCTGGCTCAGGGGGTGGACCCAAAGCGAGCTAGCGGCCGTGCTCGGCTACTCGCAGACGTGGGCCTCGCGGGTGCTGCGCGGCGAGCAGGCCCTCACCATTGACCAGGTCCGCGGGGTCGGCGCGCGCCTCGGCGTCCCGCTGCATCTGCTGCGGTTTGGTGAGCGCGGAGGGAGGGAGAGTCCGACGAAACGGCGAGAGTTCGGCAAAGCGGTGACCCTGGCAGGCCTTGCCGCGCTTCCGGCGCCGCCACGGGCGGGGCTGGACGAGATAAGTGGCCCTACGCTGACCGCGATCACGGGCGCATACCGGCGGCTGGAGGCTGCCACCCCAGCGCACGAACTGGCCGGCGCAGCCGAGGCGCACGTGCAAGATGGGCATGGGAGCGCTGGCGCGTGACCGCCGTTCCCCCTACACGCCGGACGTCGCCGCCGCCGTTAGCGAAGCGGCCGGCTTCGCGGCCTGGCTGAGGATGGACATGAACGATCTCGGCTCCGCCCGTACCTACTACCGCACCGCGATCGAGCAGGCCCGCCATGCCGCGCATCCGCTGCTCGCGGCCTACATGCTCGGCAGCCTGGCCTCTTTCGAGATCGAGGCAGGCGACCCCGACACAGCCCTCGACCTCACCGGGCAAGCCGCACGCCAGCTGGGCGAACACGCCCATCCGACCGCCCGCGCCTGGCTCAATGCCGTCCGCGCGGTCAGCTACGCCGCGCGCGGCGATGCGGCACGCGGTGACCCGGACGCGGCGGACCGGGCGCTGGCAGCGGCCGAGCGCTGCGCCGCCGAGGCTGACACCTCCGTGCCGCCGCCCTGGCCATGGGTGTTCCCCTTCGACACTGCGAAACTGGCGGGCTACCGCGCCCTTGTGGCGGTTCGGCTGGGCCGCCCAGCCCAGGCCGCATCTGCGTTCGCGCACGCCCTGACCACCGTCACCCCGGTGCCCAAACAGGCCGCCGTGCTCGGGCTCGAACTGGCCGAGCTTCGCCGCCAGCAAGGCGAAATGGACGAAGCGGTCACGTTGGCATCCCACGCCCTGGCGACCGGCCGCACGCACGCATCAGAACGCGTCATCACCAAAGCCCACCAGTTCCGCCGCGCCTGCACAACCCAGCCGACCGCAGCGCTGCGCGCCTTCGACCAGCAGCTACGCGAAACAATGCCCCGGTGACCCGGATCGCCTGCACCGGGCACCGCGGCCTGCCCGAACCGACCCGGCGGCTCATCGACACCGCCATCCGCGACCACCTGTCCCACCACGCCCCCGGCCTCGTCGGCCTGTCCTGCCTCGCCGACGGCGCCGACCAGATCTTCGCGCGAGCCGTCCTGGACGCCGGCGGCACGCTCGAAGCGATCGTGCCCGCAGAGCGCTACCGCGACGAGCTACCCGCGGCAGCCCACCCGGAATACGACGCCCTGCTCACCCAGGCCACCGCCGTGCACCAGCTCCCATTCACCGACTCCACCGCCGAGGCGCACATGCGCGCCAGCGAACGAATGCTCGACCTCGCCGACGAACTCCTCGCCGTCTGGGACGGCAGACCCGCACGAGGCTACGGCGGCACCGCCGACGTGATCGACGCCGCCCGCAAACGCCACATGACCGTGCACGTCATCTGGCCACCCGGCGCCAGCAGAGAAACCTGAGTTCAAGCGCGTTCCACACGCGGCGCAGCGTGGCGAGGACGGCAAAAGGTGCCCGCGAGCACCCGCGCCGGAATACTTGCGTCTGCAAGATCCTGAGGTATTCAACGAGCACTTGCGCCGCATCGATGCCGCGTCGCGAGCGATCCCGCAGCTGCCATCGCCTCATCGAAGGAGATGGTGGAGTCGGTGTGCAAGGTAATCCTGGACGATCATCAGGTCGCGTACAGCAGCCGGGGATGACCTCCTCGATCTCTACAAAGCGGTCGCGACCACGCTGAAGCTCAACGCCGAGGCAGTCCC
>DATFVJ010000120.1:0-4134 GCA_035260365.1 Streptosporangiaceae bacterium | reverse complement strand
CAGCACGATCTGCGCACCGAGCTGTTTTCCGCGCTGTCGCGGCTGGACGGCGCCCGCCAGGACGAGCTCCACACCGGCCAGGTCGTGAGCCGCTCGATCTCCGACGTCAACATGGTGCAGGGCCTGCTCAGCATGATGCCGATGCTGCTCGGCAACGTACTGCTCTTCGTGCTCTCGCTCGTCATCATGGTCTTCCTTTCGCCCACACTGACGATCGTGGCCTTCCTGGTCGGCCCGGCGCTCTGGCTGATCGCGGTGGCCTCGCGGCGCCGGATCTTCCCGGCCAGCTGGGCCGCGCAGCAGCAGTCGGCGGAGGTCGCGGGCGTCGTGGACGCCGCCGTGACCGGCGTGCGCGTGGTCAAGGGATTCGGGCAGGAAGAGCAGGAGCTCGAGCGGCTGGAAGACACCAGCGAGCGACTCTTCGCCGCGCGGGTGCGCACGGTGCGGATGATGGCGAAGTACAACCCGGCACTGCAGGCGGTCCCCGCACTCGGCCAGATCGGCGTTCTCGCGCTCGGCGGCTGGCTGGCGATCCAGGGCTCGATCACGCTCGGCACGTTCCTCGCCTTCTCGTCCTATCTTGTGCAGCTCGTGGGCCCGGTGCGCGCTCTGACCAGCCTGGTCACGATCGGCCAGGAAGCGCGCGCCAGCGTGATGCGGGTGTTCGAAGTTATCGACTCGGGCCCGGTGGTCACCGAGCGGCCGGAGGCCATGACGCTGCCCGCCGACGCGTCGGCGGTGGAGTTCGACGACGTGAGTTTCGGCTATCTGCCGTCGCAGCCGGTGCTGCGCGGCCTGACGCTGCGCGTCGAGCCGGGCGAGACGCTGGCCGTCGTCGGCATGTCCGGATCGGGCAAGTCCACGCTCTCCCTGCTCCTGCCGCGTTTCTACGACGTCGGCGGCGGCGCGGTCAGGGTCGGCTCACGCGACGTGCGCGACCTGACGCTCGACTCGCTCCGGGCCGCGATCGGCCTGGTCATGGAGGAAAGCTTCCTCTTCTCTGACACGGTGCGCGCCAACATCGCCTACGGCCGGCCGGGCGCCACCGAAGAGCAGGTGTTTGCGGCGGCCGCGACGGCAGAAGCCGACCAGTTCATCAGGGACCTGCCGCAGGGCTACGACACCGTGATCGGCGAACAGGGGCTTACCCTCTCCGGTGGCCAGCGGCAGCGGGTGGCGCTCGCCCGCGCGCTGCTCAGTGACCCGCGCATCCTACTGCTCGATGACGCGACGTCGGCGGTCGACCCGCGCGTCGAGGCCGACATCCACGCCGCCCTGGGCCGGGTCATGCAGGGCCGGACCACGCTGCTCATCGCGCACCGGCGGTCGACGCTGCAACTCGCCGACCGCATCGCCGTACTCGACGAGGGCCGGGTCGCCGACACGGGCACCCACGACGAACTGATCGCCCGCTGTCCGCTGTACCGGCTGCTGCTTTCTGGTCCTGGCGACGACGCCGAGGGCATCGGCGCGGGCAAGCTTGCCCCCTACGGCAACGGCGCCGGCGGCGGGCCGGACGCCGAGTGGGTGCGGGCGGGCGGCGTCACGCCCGGCCTGTGGGGTACCGCGGCGACGGGCGGGGACGCCGCGCGCGCCGGCGCGGCCTCGCCGGCCCTCGCGAGTTCGGCCGCGGCCGGCGGCCAGCATTTCGGCGGCATGCTCGCGAGCGTGCCGCCAACGCCTGAACTGCTTGCCCAGGTGGAGGCGTTGCCCCCGGCCCGGGACGTGCCGCGCGTCGACCGCGCCTTCGCGCGGGCCGCCGATCCCAGGTTCACGCTGAGCCGGCTGCTGCGGCCGTTCCTTGTCGCCTTGATCGCCGGCCTGGTCCTCGACGGCCTCGATGCGCTCGCCGGCCTCGCGCTGCCCGCGCTGGTACGTGGCGGGATCGACAACGGCGTGCAGACGAAGGTCTTCCACGCCATCGTGGTGGTGTCGATCGCCGGCCTGGCGATCGTGCTCGCCGACTGGATGATCAGTGCGGGCGAGACCATGGTCGTCGGGCGCACGGGTGAGCGGCTGCTCTACACGCTCCGGGTGAAGATCTTCGCGCACCTGCAGCGCCTTGGCCTCGACTACTACGAGCGCGAGCTTTCCGGCCGGATCATGACCCGGATGACGACCGACGTGGACGCGCTGGCCACGTTCCTGCAGACCGGCCTGATCACCATGGTCAGCTCCCTGCTGACCTTCGTGGGCATCATGATCGCGTTGCTCGTCATCAACGTCAAGCTTGGCCTGCTCGTGCTGTCGGTCATGCCGGTCCTGATCGTCGCCACCCTCATCTACCGGTCGAAGTCGTCCCGTGCCTACCAGGACGCCCGGGAGAAGGTCAGCGTGGTCAACGCCGATCTCCAGGAGAATGTCGCGGGCATGCGGGTCACGCAGGCCTACCGGCGCGAGGGTTACAACCGGGCCCGTTTCGCGAGGCGCAGCGACGCGTACCGGGTTTCCCGGCTGCGGGCCCAGCGTTACATCGCGCTCTACTTCCCCTTCGTGCAGATGCTTTCCACGGTCGCGGGCGCGCTGGTGCTCGTGGTGGCCGCCGGCGAGGTGCGCAGCGGCGTGCTCGGTGTCGGTGCGCTCATCGCGTACCTGCTGTACATCGACATGGTCTTCTCCCCGGTGCAGCAGCTTTCGCAGGTGTTCGACGGCTATCAGCAGGCTGTGGTCGGGCTGCGCCGGATCAAGGACCTGCTACGGGTACCTACCGCTACGCCGGAGCCGCGGCGGCCGATCGCGGTCAGGCGGCTGGACGGGCGGCTCGAGTTCCGCGGTGTGCACTTTGGCTACGGTTCGGGCAGCCGTGAGGCCATCGCCGGGGTCGACCTGGTGATCGAACCGGGCGAGACGGTCGCCCTGGTGGGCCAGACGGGCGCGGGGAAGTCCACGATCGTCAAGCTGGTCGCGCGGTTCTACGACGTGTCCGAAGGTGCGGTGCTCGCCGACGGGATCGACGTGCGGGACTACGACCTGCCCTCCTACCGGCACCGGCTCGGCGTCGTGCCGCAGGAGCCCTACCTGTTCCCCGGCACCGTGCGCGACGCCATCGCCTACGGGCACCCGGACGCGACGAACGCGGATGTGGAGGCGGCGGCGCGGGCCGTCGGTGCGCACCAGATGATCGCCAAGCTGCCGGGCGGGTACCGCCACCTCGTCGGTGAGCGTGGCCGTAACCTCTCCGCCGGCCAGCGCCAGCTGCTCGCGCTCGCTCGCGCGCAGCTCGTCGACCCGGACATCCTGCTGCTCGACGAGGCGACCGCGGCGCTCGACCTCGCGTCGGAGGCGGCCGTCACCCGCGCCACCGAGCAGTTGGTCGCGCGCCGGACGACGCTGGTCGTGGCGCACCGGCTCACCACCGCGGCGAGGGCCGATCGCATCGTCGTCATGGACGAGGGCCGGATCGCCGAGATCGGCACACACGGCGAACTGGTCGCCGCCGGAGGCACCTATACGGACCTGTGGGCGGCGTTCACCGGTGACGCCGAGGTCATGGCCTGACGGCCGACGACGCCAACACACAGGGTGGTTTGGTAAAACCGCCCGAACGACTGGCGGGGTGTCGCTGGCCGGTCAGTTGTCTCGCGGCTCCCTGGGCCCGGGGAGCCCCTCCGCGGTATCCCTGGGCTGCATGTCCCGGCCAAGCCCGAGACCTTGGTCGGCCGCCTGCGGCACCGGCGGACGCGGCCCCGCGCCGCCCCGCGGCGGCTGCGCGGCTGGGGCCGGCGAAGGGGCCGGGGCCGCCGGAGCGGCGGGCGTCCCTGGCGAGGCGCTGCCGCACTACCGGCTGGCCGCCGCGATGCGCCCCGACCCGGAGTACCTGGACGCCGTCAGCCGCTGCGAGTCCCGCGCGGCCTGACGGGCCAGGAAGGTGAACGACGTGTCCGCGCAGTCCGCGTAGCACCCCGCGAAGGCAACGGCTCGGCGGGGCTAGCGAGCACGCTATGCACGATCGCCGGCGCCCGGTCAGGTGCCAGCCGCCGCGCCGGGGAAACGTTCGGCGAAAACATGCCGCATCCCGCTAGGAACTCACCGGCTGGGTCACGCTGTTAAGCCACTAAAGACTACCGAACGTCCCTATGGCGCCTCCCGGGCAGCGACAGGAGCGAGGACCTGCAGCTGCCCAGGTAAACCGAC
>DATFVJ010000119.1:0-9722 GCA_035260365.1 Streptosporangiaceae bacterium | reverse complement strand
CAGCTTGCCGCCTTCAAGCGGCCGCGTGACATCCAGGTCCTGCCGAGCCTGCCGCGCACGGCAAGCGGCAAGGTCGTCCGCGACCGCGCGGCGCTCCGTCTGCTCGCCGGCCGCGAGTCGGTGGTTAAGTGAAGTGCTGCCCGGGGGGGGCGACCCCCCGAAACCCCCCGCACCAGTGGATGCCGCATCCGCGGCAGCTGTGCTGCAGTTTCGCGCGACGCGCAGGCGAACCCCACCTCGGCCCAGGCCAGGGATCTCGCACCCATGGACCAGGCCAGGGATCTCGCACCCATGGAAAGGAAGTCTCGTAGATGAAGGACGAGGTTTGCCAGTTCGTCGTCGATGCGTTGCAGAAGATGAACTACGACGTCAGCGACGTCACCCCGGATACCGACCTTGGCCCGGCCGGTCTCGATCTCGAGTCGCTCGCGCTTGCGGAGCTTGCGATCCAGGTCGAGGACGAGTTCGGGGTGAAGTTCAGCGACGACGACACCGAGACACTCGCGCTCATGACTTTGGACGAGTTCGGCACCGAGGTCGCCAAGCGGATCGCTGCGGAGCCTGCGGTCAAGGCCGAGTGATCCCCGTGCGGCCGCTCGATCGTGATCAGGTCGTCGCCATGCTCGCGACGTTCGGTGACCGCAGCCCCGACGCGGTTGCCGACCAGATCAGCTCGCTGGAACTGACGTGGCTGATCGCTCAGATCGAACAGCACTACGGCGTCGTGCTCGACCTCAGCGACGAATTGCTCGCGGGAATGTCGACGGTCTCCGGCGCCACCGCGACCCTGCGCGGCGCGGTCGCCGAGGCAGCCACAGGGGCATCCACCGAGGCGCCCACCGTCGCGGGTACGGCCGCTGCGGCGGCGGAGGCGGCGGCCGAGCATGGCTGAGGATCCGCGCGAAGCGGTGGTGCTGACGGGCATCGGCGCCGCGTCGGCGTTCGGCCGGGGCACCGGCCCGCTTTTCGGCCACGTGTCCGCGGGCACGCCCGCGTTCGCCGAGGTGACCAGGTTCGATGTCGCGCAGCGCCGGGTCAGGACGGCCGCGCACGCGCCCGGCTCGCCTGACCTTGCCGCCGAACTGGCCGCGGTCGTCGAAGACGCGTGCACGGTCGCCGGGCTCGAACCTGGCCTGCGCGCCCGCTGCCCGCTGCTGCTCGCGGCGCACACCGACCGTGATCCCGCGCGCACACCGGCCGGGGCCGCCGGCCTGGGCCAGGACCGGCTCAGCCCGCCCGGCGACGCGCCTCCCGGCCTCGCCGCCGCGGTGGCGCAGTGGTGCGGGCTGCTCGCCGGACCTCGCGTGTACACGGCGGCGTGTGTAGCCGCGAGCACCGCGGTCGCGGACGCGGCGACCATGATCGCTTCTGGCCGCCTCGACCGCGCGGTGGTGGCGGCGGGCTACCTGGTGGAGCCGGGGAACTTCGCGCTCTTCGACGCCGGCCGCGCGCTCGCCAAGGACGGCCAGGTCCGGCCGTTCAGCGCGGGCAGGCAGGGCATGCTGCTCGGTGACGGGGTGGCCGCCGTGGTGCTCGAGTCGGCCAGCGCCGCGCGCGGGCGCGGCGCGGACGTGCTCGCCCGGCTCGCCGGCTGGGGACGCTGCGGTGATGCCTACCACGTCTGCCAGCCACGACCGGATGGCGCCGGGCTGGCGAACGCCGTCGGTTCCGCCCTCAGGCGCGCCGCCGTGGCGCCCGCCGAGGTCGGCTACGTCAACGCGAACGGCACCGGCACGGCGCAAAGTGACGCGGCGGAGGCGGCGGCGCTGCTTCGCGTGTTCGGCGAGACGGCCGGGCGGGTCCCCGTGAGCTCGACCAAGTCGGTGCACGGCCACGCGCTCGAGGCGTCGGCGCTGCTCGAACTCGTCGTGACGGTGCTCGCACTGGGCAACGGCCTGCTGCCGGTCAATGCCGGATTCCTGGAGCCTGACCCGGGCTTTGAGCTCGATCTCGTCCTCGGCGCGCCGCGCGAGGCGCGGCCGGAGTACGCGCTCAGCGTCAACTTCGCCTTCGGCGGGGCCAACACGGCATTGCTTGTGGGCGCGGCATGAGCGCACAGCCAGCGGCTGGGTACCTGGCCAGCGAGCGGCGCGGCGCCGCGGCCGCCGGGCCGGCCGAACCAGGTGCGCAAGCGGCTCCAGCTGTGCCAGCCGCGCCAGGCGCCCCGACCGTCCCAGGCGTCCTCGGCGCCCCGGCCGGGCCGGCCGGGGACGCCGGCCAGCACGCTACGGCGGATCTGGCCGTGCTCGCCCGTGCGCACTGGCCGGAGGGGCCGGGCGACACCCTGACGCCGATACCCGCGTTCGTGGTCTCGTCGTTCAACCCGCTCGTGGCCGAGGTCGCGAACCGGTGCCTGCGCGCCTACTACGGAGTGCCTCCTGCCGACCCCGCACGCGCGAGCACGACCGCGATCGTGCTGGCGAGCCGGCACGGCGACGTCGGCACGGACGCGGCCGTGGCGCGGGCTCTCGCCGAACGCCGCCGCGTTCCGCCGCTGCTGTTCTTCCAGTCCAACGTCAACGCGGTGGCCGGCCATGTCGCAGCGCGCTGGGGCCTGGCCGGCCCGGTGGTATGCACATGCCCGCTGGGCGATCCACTCGCCGACGGGCTCGCGTGTGCCGCGCTGCTGTTCGAGGACGGTGACGCCAGCGAGGCGCTTGTCATCGCCGCGGATCAGGGCGACGGCGGCGAATCCGACCGCGCGGCCGCGGTTCTCGTGGCCGCGCCGACGCAGCGGCCAGGCGCCGGGTACACCCGCGCGGGCCAGCAGGAGCCAGGAGGAGCCACATGAAGGTCCCGAGCATGCGCGCGGAACTCGCGGCCGACACCGAGATCGGCGCGGGTAACGTGGTCAGCATCCGGCTGGCCCGCGGCACCGGCCTCGACGACCCCGTCGTCACGTTCGACACCGATCCCGGCGGCGCACCCGCGTGGCAGCCGCTGACCCTGCGGCAACTCGACACGCTGGCCGCGGCGCGCGCCGCGACACTGCACGAGCTCGGTATCGGGATGCGCGACCCGGTCGCGGTCATCGCGCCGACCGCCGCGGACACCGCGCTCACGTTCCTCGCCCTCACCCGGCTCGGCGCGATTCCCGCGCTGATCAACCCATACCTGCCCACCGAGCTCGCCGCGCAGTACATCCACCGCCTCGGCGCGGTGGGGCTGATCACCGACCCGGCGCACGCGAAGCAGCTGGCGCCCTACGACATCGCCACGCCGCTGCTTCCCGACGTCGCCACCCTGGGCGCCGGGGACCCGGACAGCGCTCCGCCGCCCTACCGGTACCACCCGACCGACCCGGTGGCGATCACGCATTCGTCCGGCACGACCGGCCTGCCCAAGGCGGTCGTGCATTCGCACAGCAGCCTGTTCGCGGCGATCAGGTACCGGCTGCGCCTGCCGAGGCCGCAAGGCACGCAGCGGATGCTGAGCGCCCTGCCGTGCCCGCACGCAGCGGGCCTGATCGTGCTCAACCTCGCGCTGTGCAACGGCGGGCAGATGCTCATGCTGTCCAGGCAGACCGGCCCGCTCGTGCTCGACGCGATCGAACGCTGGCAGCCGGGCTGCGTGGTCGGGTTCTCCACGACCTGGCCGAACCTGGTGAAGGCGGACCTCGCTCACCGCGATCTCGCTTCGGTGGCCCTGTGGTGGAACACCGGCGACTGCGCCCACGAGGCGCATATCCGGCGGCTGATCGCACAGGGCTCGAGGGAGACGGTCACCTCCGCGGGCCGGGTGCGCCAGCCGGGCTCGGTGTTCGTCGACGGCCTCGGCTCAAGTGAGATGGGGCACTCGCACTTCCACATCGCCCACACGCCGGACTCGAACCGGTATGGCCGGTGCATCGGGCGCGCGCACTCGTTCGCCGACGCGCGGGTCTTCGGCCCGGACGGCGAGGAACTGCCGCCGGGCGAGGTGGGGGAGCTCGGCACCAGCTCCCCGACGGTTTCCCTCGGCTACTGGAACGACTCGGCCACCACCTACCGGACCAGGATCCGCGGCTACTTCCTGACCGGTGATCTGGTCTACCGCGACGAGGAGGGCTACTTCTACCACCTCGACAGGAAGGTCGACTCGGTCGATCTCGGCGGCGGCGCGCGCCTGTACACGGCCGCGTCCGAGGAACGGATCCTCGCGCGCTGCCCGGACGTGCTCGACTGCACGGTCGTGGCGGTGCCCGAAGGCGGCCGGGTGGTCACCGACGTGCTGCTGCAACTCGACCCGGCGGCAGCGGCTACCGCCGCCGCGGACCAGCACGCCGGCCTCGCCGAGCAGGTGCGCGCCGCACTCGACGAGCGCGTCGCCGCCACCGTGCGCCACGTCATACCGACCGGCGACGACAACATCCCGCTGACCGCCACGGGCAAGGTCCGCAAGTTCGTGCTCAGGCAGCGCCACCTGGCGGAAGCGTCACGATGAGCTGGCCAGGGGGAGACCGCGCAGCCGTTACGGGAATCGGTCTCGTCACGCCGCTCGGCCGCGACGTCGGCGAGTTCTTCGACGCGGTGTGCGCGGGCCGCTCCGGGCTGAGCGCACCGCCGGAGAAGCATCCGGTCGCCGACATCCTCGAGGTGGCCGGGCTCGCGCCGGACATCGACCCGGAGTCGTTGCTCCCGCCGAAGGAGACGCGGTGCGTCGACCGCTTCATCGTGCTTGCGCTCGCCGCCGCCGCGGATGCGCTCGCCGACGCGGGCGTCGAAGCCGGGCGGGACGTCGACCCGTACCGGATGGCGGTGATCGCCGCCACCGGCGGCGGCGGGCTCGAGACGTTCGAGGAGTTTTCGCACGCGCGGTTCCAGCGCGGCCGCCCGGCCGTGAGCGCGTATCTGCTGCCGGGGATGTTGTCGAACATGGCGACCGCGCGGATCGCCATCAAGCATCAGATCCTCGGCTACAGCTCGGCGATCGTCACGGCCTGCGCCGCGGGCGCCCAGGCCATCGCGGAGGGCCTGCGGCTCATCCGCGACGGCGAAGCCGACGTCGTGGTCTGCGGCGGCGCCGAGTCGCCGCTGCACCCGACCATCGCCGCGGCGTTCGCCAACACGCGCGCGCTTGCCCGTGGGTGGGCGGATCCGACGGCGGCGAGCAGGCCGTTCGACCGCGGCCGCAACGGGTTCGTGCTCGCCGAAGGCGCGGGCATGTTCGTGCTCGAGCGCGCGGCACACGCCCAGGCGCGCGGTGCGGCCGCGTACGCCGACCTCATCGGCTGGGGTGCGACGACGGACGCGCATCATCCGACGATGCCCCGTCCGGACGGCGCTGGCGCGGCCGAATGCATGCGCCGCGCGCTCGCGGGCGGCGGCCTGCGCCCAGCCGACGTCGACTACGTCAACGCCCACGGGACGAGCACCAAGCTCGGTGACACCGCGGAAGCCAGCGCCATCCGCTCGGTCTTCGGCGACCACCGGCCCGCGGTCAGTTCGATCAAGGGCGTTACCGGCCATCTCCTCGGCGCCTCGGGCGCCATCGAAGCCGCCGCGACGGCGCTCGCCGTGGCCCGCGGCGTGCTGCCGCCGACGCATAACCTCACCGACCCCGATCCGGCGTGCGACCTTGACCACGTGCGCGGATCGGCGCGCACCGGCCAGGTGCGCGCCGCGCTGTCGAACTCTTTCGCTTTCGGCGGCCACAACCTCAGCCTCCTGTTCGGCCCGTCCCGCATCAGCGCAAGCCGCACGACCACCGCACGAGGTACGCGATGAACATTCAAGGGATCGACCACGTGGAGTTCTACGTCGCAGACGCGCGGCAGGCCGCTGGCCAGTTGTGCGCTGCCTACGGCTTCCGCGTCGACGGGGAAGGCGGCCCGCACACCGGGCTGCCCGGTCAGCGATCGGTGCTCGTCCGGCTGCCGGGCATCCGGATCCTGCTCACCGCCGGTCTCTCCGCCGACCACCCGGCCACGCGGTACGTGGCCAGGCACGGCGACGGGGTCGCGGTCGTCGCGTTAGCCACCGACGACGCGAGCGCCGCGTTCACGGAGGCGGTGCGGCGCGGCGCCGAGCCGCTGGCCCACCCCGTCGTGTACGAGCAGGGAATCACTCGCGTGACGTTCGCGTCGGTGTCGGGGTTCGGTGACGTCGCGCACAGGTTCGTGCAGCGGCGCGGGCCCGACGAGGAGTTCGCGCCCGGCGTCATCCAGCGGCAGCCGTCAGGCAGCGCTGCCCCGGGGGGGCGACCCCCCGGGATCCCCCCGCAGGAATCGATGCCGCATCCGCGGCAGCCGTTCAGGACTAATGCCGACTCGGACACCGCTGACGGCGACGGGGGCGAGGACATCCTCGACGTGATCGACCACATCGCCGCCTGCGTGCCGGCCGGCACGCTGGACGCGGTCGTCCAGGCCTACGACGACATCTTCGGCTTCACCCAGATCTTCGAGGAGCGCATCGAGGTCGGCGGCCAGGCGATGGACTCGAAGGTGGTGCAGAGCCCCTCCGGCGAGGTGACGCTGACCCTCCTCGAGCCCGTGGTCAGCGCGGATCCCGGCCAGATCGACGACTTCCTGCGGTCGCATGACGGGGCGGGCGTGCAGCACGTGGCGTTCCGCACCTCAGACATCGCGGAAGCCGTGCGGATCCTGGAGAAGCGCGGCGTCCAGTTCCTCGCCACGCCGCCCGCGTACTACGACGCGCTCGAACGCCGCCTCGGCGCGGCCGAGCTTCCGCTGCAGGAGCTTCGAGCCCTCAACGTGCTCGCCGACCGCGACCCGTGGGGCCTGATGTTCCAGATATTCACGCAGTCGGTGCACCCGAGGCGCACCTTCTTCTTCGAGCTGATCGAACGGCGCGGCGCGCTCACCTTCGGCACCGGGAACATCCGGGCCCTCTACGAGGCCGTCGCGCGTGAGCACGCAGCCGCGGCACCTCCGCCCGCCCCGGGCGACCGGCCGGGCGCCACGCCATCTGACACCTGATCCGGGACCGACCGCCACATGGGAGGCAGACCATGTCCACGTCGTTCATGCCCACGGACGCGTTCATGCTGACGGCCGAAGAACGTGACCTGCTGCCCTCGGACTCTGGCGTCCAGTGGTACGCGGAACACGGCTGGTATCTGTCCAAAAAGCTGCTCACCGACGCCGAAGCCGGTGCCCTCAGCGCCGCGAGCGAGCAGATCTACGCGGGCAAACGCGACCGCGTGTTACCGCTGCGGCCACCGAACCTCGCCTACTGGGAGCCGTCCGACGGGCAGGTTCAGCGGCACAACGACTACGTCCACTACGAGAGCGACGACTTCGCGCGGATCCTCCGCAAGCCGCTCATCGGCGCGGTGGCCGCGCGGCTGGCCGGAAGCAGCGAGATCAGGATCTTCCAGGCGACGCTCATCTACAAGCCGCCGGTGCGCGACGAGGAGACGAACCTCGTGCCGTGGCACGCCGACCGGCACTACTGGCAGACATGCACCTCGGAGCGGATGCTGACCGCCTTCATCCCCTTCCACGACTGCGGCGAGGAGATGGGCACGATCACGATCATCGACGGAAGTCACCGGTGGAAGGAGCCGCCCGGCGGTGACGACTCCACCCGGCACTTCGCGCAGCGTGACCGCGGCGAGCTTGACGCCCTGCTCGCGGAGACGGCCAGGTTCAACGGGGCCGAGGTGACAGCGACCCCGATGGTGATCCCGAAGGGGCACATGAGCTTCCACCACTGCCGCGTCTACCACGGCAGCGGAGCGAACGTGAGTGGCCGCCCGCGGCGCTGCGTCTCCCTGCACATGCAGGACGGCGAGAACCAGTGGCGGCGCTACCTCCGGCCGGACGGCGGCACGGTCGTCTACAACAACGACGTCCTCGTCCGCAGCACCGGCGCGGGCACCCCGGACTACGCCGACCCCGAGTACTGCCCGGTGATATGGAGGGCGTAGCTGTGCCTTCGGCGGCGAGCGAACTCTACCTGGCCATGCGGCTGATCCGCAGCTTCGAGGAACAGGCGTTGCAGCTGGTGAAGTCCGGTGACATCGTCGGTGGCACACATCCGTACATCGGCGAGGAGGCCGTGGCCGTCGGCGTCTGCGCCGCCCTGCGCGGCGACGACCTCATCACGGGAACGCACCGCGGTCACGGGCATGTGCTCGCCAAAGGCGCCGATCCGCGGCGGCTCCTCGCCGAACTCATGGGTAAGGAGACCGGGCTCAACCGCGGTCGCGGCGGCTCGATGCACGCCGCCGACGTCAGCCTCGGCATCCTGGGTGTCAACGCGATCGTGGGCGCCGCCGCCCCGATCAGCGTCGGCGCCGCGTGGTCGGCGCGCCGGACCGCAAGCGGCCAGGTGGTGGCGACGTTCTTCGGTGACGGCGCGCTGAACCAGGGTGTGCTGCTCGAGGCGATGAACCTGGCGGCGCTGTGGAGCCTGCCCGTCCTGTTCGTGTGCGAGAACAACGGCTACGCCACGACGATGCCGATCGAGACCGCGGTGGCGGGGACCGCGGTGGGCCGCGCAGCGGCGTTCGGCATCACCGCGCGATCGGTCGACGGCATGGACGTGGAGCAGGTGCGCGACGCGGCGGCGGCGATGGTGTCCCGCGCCCGCGCCGGGGAGGGCCCGGGTTTCCTCGAGTGCATGACCTACCGCTTCGGCCCGCATCACACGATGGAGTACCGGCTCAAGCTGTCCTACCGCGCCGAAGAGGAGATAGCGCGGTGGAAGGAGCGTGACCCGCTCGACATCGAGGGAGCCAGGCTCGCGGCGGGTGAGCGGAAGCGGATCGACGGCGAGGTCGCGGCGCTGATCGACGCGGCGGTCGAATTCGCACGGTCCAGCCCGGCGCCTGACCCCGCGGGCGCGCTCGACTTCCTCTACGCGAGCGGCCTGCGGCCACGAGCGGGAGCCGTCTCATGACCTGGCTGTCGTACGCCAAGGCGCTCAACCGGGCGCTCGGTGACGAGATGGAACGCGACCCGGCGGTCTGCGTGTTCGGCGAGGACGTCCAGGCCGGGATCGCCGGGCTGACGCTTGGGCTGTACAAGCGTTTCGGCGGCGACCGTATCGTCGACATGCCCCTGTCGGAGCAGGCGTTCACCAGCATGGCCACCGGCGCGGCCATGACCGGGACGCGGCCGGTGATCGAGTTCCAGATCCCTTCGCTGCTTTTCCTCGTGTTCGAGCAGATCGTGAACCACGCCCACAAGTTCTCCCTGATGACCGGCGGCCAGGTGGCGGTCCCCGTCACCTACATCGTGCCCGGCTCGGGTTCGCGGATGGGGTGGGCGGGCCAGCACTCCGACCATCCGTACAGCCTCTTCGCGCACGTCGGGGTCAAGACGGCGGTCCCCGCGATGCCCTCGGACGTCTACGGCCTGCTCGTATCCGCGATCCGCGACCCGGACCCGACCGTGATATTCGCGCCCACGGGTGCGATGGGCGTGCGCGAGGACGTCACGTCGCAGCTCGTGGCCGTCCCGCTCGGCTCGGCGCGGATTCACCGCAGCGGATCTGACGTCACCGTGGTCGCGGTGGGCCATCTGGTGCACGACGCGCTCGCGGTCGCGGCGGAACTCGCCGGCGAGGTATCGCTGGAAATCTTCGACCCGCGCACGCTGTACCCGTTCGACTGGGACGCGCTCATGTCGTCCTTGCACAAGACCCGCCGCCTGGTCGTGATCGACGACTCCAACCGGTACTGCGGCTTCGGTGCCGAGGTCGTCGCGACCGTGTGCGAGGAACTGCGGTTGATAGCGCCGCCCAAGCGGGTGACACGCCCGGACGGCGCCGTGC
>DATFVJ010000118.1:0-9478 GCA_035260365.1 Streptosporangiaceae bacterium | reverse complement strand
CCTGGCACCGGTGGTGGGTTCCGCGGTCTGTGGCGGCCGGGCGATCGGCCGGCTGGGCGGTGGGATCGGGCGAGGCCCCTCCATCTCATACATGGAGGGGCCTCGCCTCCTTTGGTTTATTCTGCCGGAGTCGCCAGCTGTGCGCACGCAGCGACACGCCAAAGCCGCGTGGTAACGCGAAATCCGCGCAGCACGGTCGGCGAACGCGACCGCCCGGACGGCACCCGCACCTCGGCGCTCAGATTCGCCTCGGCGGACCGGCTCTCGCTGATCCGCTCCGGCTCGGGTTACTGGCGCCCGTCCGTGAGTCATTCGACGAGGAGACCGGCCGGTTCCGGATCGACGTCCACGTCACCAGCCGCCGGTTCGGGCCGCTGTTCGGCTACCACGGCACCTTCACGACCTGCTACGTCGGCGCGGGCGGCGTACCCGCTACCGTAAAGCCGCGGCGCGAACAGGCGCGCTGCTGAATGCGGCAAAGAAGGTGGCGATGGCCGGCGACACCCGGGCCAGGCTGCTCGAGGGGGCCCTGGAGACGCTGCGGACGCAGGGCATCGCCGCCGCCTCGGCGCGTTCCATCGCCGCGGCGGCCGGGGTGAACCAGGCACTCATCTTCTATCACTTCGGCAGCGTCGACGAACTGCTCGCCGCGGCAGTTCGCCACGGCGCCGAGGAGCGTGTCGCGCTCTACCGCGAGCGCTTCCGATCGGCGACCTCGCTGCGCGAACTGCTGGCGCTCGGCCGGTCCCTGCACGCGGAAGAACGCGCGGCTGGCAACCTCGCGGTGCTCGCCCAGATGCTCGCGGGCGGGCAGACAGACGCGCGGCTTGCCCCCGCGACCGCCGACGGGCTCGGCGTGTGGGTCGCGGAGATCGAGACGGTACTCGGCCGGATCCTCCCCAGCACCCCGCTGGCCGGATTCGTCGACGTCGGCGGGCTGGCGCGGGCCGTCGCCGCCGCCTTCGTCGGCCTGGAGCTTTACGAGGGCGTGGACGGGGCCGGTGCCGCCCGTGCGATGGACGCCCTGGGACAACTCGCGACGCTGATGGCGATGCTTGAGGACATGGGACCGGTCGCCCGCAAGCGGATCAAAGGCCGCATGCGCAAGGACGCGGACTCTGCCACCCCGGGGGACAGCAAGATCTCCCGGACACGCCCTGACTGATCTAGTCGGACAGGCGTGCGATCTGGCGCATCTTGTTGGTCGCGTCGAGCGCGGCGACCTTGTACGACTCGGCCAGGGTCGGGTAGTTGAAGACGGCGTCGACGAGGTAGTCGACCGTGCCGCCGCACCCCATGACCGCCTGACCGATGTGGATCAGCTCGGTCGCGCCGGTGCCGAAGACGTGCACGCCGAGGACCGCACGGTCGCCGAGCGAGACGAGCAGCTTGAGCATGCCGTACGAGTCGCCGATGATCTGTCCCCTGGCCAGCTCGCGGTAGCGGGAGACGCCCACTTCGAACGGCACGCTGTCCTGCGTGAGCTGGTCCTCTGTCCGCCCGATAAAGCTGATCTCCGGAATGCTGTAGATGCCGATCGGCTGCAGCAGCCCGCTCGCGCGCAGCGGCTCGCCGCAGGCGTGGTGCGCGGCGAGCCGCCCCTGCTCCATCGACGTGGCGGCCAGCGCGGGGAAGCCGATGACGTCGCCCACCGCGTAGATGTGGGGCACCGCGGTACGGAAGAACCCATCCACCGTGATCCGCCCGCGCGCGTCCGAGGTCAGGCCGGCCGCCGACAGCCTGAGGTGATCGGTCACGCCCTGCCGGCCGGCCGAGTACAGGACGGTGTCGGCGGGGATCTTCTTCCCGCTGCGCAGGGTGGCGATGGCGCCCTCTGGCCTGGCCTCGACCGAGGCCACGGTCTCACCGAACCTGAAGGTGACCGCCAGGTCCCGCAGGTGGTACTTCAGCGCCTCGACCACCTCGAGGTCGCAGAACTCCAGCATCCGGTCGCGCTGCTCGACGACCGTCACCTTGGTGCCGAGCGCCGCGAACATCGACGCGTATTCGATCCCGATCACGCCCGCGCCCGCGACCACCATCGATCGCGGGACGTGTTCGAGGTGGGCGATCCCGTCGGAGTCGATGATCGTCCGCTCGTCGAAGTCCACGCTCGCGGGGCGGGCGGGCCGGGTGCCGGTCGCGATGACGATCTTGTCAGCGCTGATCTTCCTTAACCTGCCCGCACCGTCGTCGATCTCGATGACGTGTGGGTCAAGGAAGCACGCGGTGCCGGTGAGAATCGTGACCCTGTTGCGCGACAGCTGGCTGCGGACCACCTCGATCTCCCGGCCGACCACGTGCTGCGTCCGGGCGGCCAGGTCAGCGATGGTGATCTCGTCCTTGACCCGGTAGCTCTGCCCGTACATCCAACGCTGATCCAGGCCGGTGAGGTAGAGGACCGCCTCACGCAGCGTCTTCGACGGGATCGTCCCTGTGTTCAGGCAGACGCCGCCGATCATGTCCGGGCGTTCGACGATCACAACCCGGCGCTCCAGCTTCGCGGCGGCGATCGCGGCCTTCTGGCCACCGGGCCCAGAGCCGATCACCAGCACATCGAAGTCGTACACAATCACCAGTGTGACGATGTGGCGCGCCCTTTTGAACCCCCAAATCCGCCCGGGCCTGCCGGCAGCCCGCGCCGTGACCTGCCGAATCAGTGCCGGCTGTGCTGGCCGGCCGTCAGCTCACGTCCCAGAGCGCGTCGAGGGCGGCGTCGACGGTCGCGGCGAGCGGGCTGGCGCGGGGGATCACCGGCCGCACCGGGCCCGCGTTCACGCTGTCGCACACCGCCAGCGCCGCGCGGTGCAGGAATCGGCTGAGCGGCGCGTAGCTGTGCCGGTCGCTGCGCGCCGTACGGTAATGGTGCATCCGCAGCGGCGCGTAGAGGAAAAGCTGGTCACGCGCCCTGGTGACGGCCACGTAGAAGAGGCGCTGTTCCTCGGCGAGCCCGGCGGGTGTGGACAGGGCCATATCGGAGGGGACCGCGCCGTCCACCAGGTGGGGCAGGTGGACGACGGGCCATTCGAGGCCCTTGGCCGAGTGGACGGTGGAGATGACGAGGAAATCGTCGTCGAGCCGCGGCGGCCCGGCCAGGCCGGAGGTGGCGGCGGGCGGGTCGAGTGCCAGCTCGATGAGCGCCTCGTCCAGTGACGGCCTGCTCGCCGCCGCGTCCGCCAGCCGCTCGAGATCGGCGATACGCATCGTGGCGTCTGGGTAGCGAGCACGCAGCGGCGCGTTCAGCGCGGCCAGGATGGTGGCGGCACGCTCGGCCGTCCGCGCGAGCGCGGCCGCCTCGACCAGGCCTGCCACCGTAGCGGCCAGGGCCTGCCTGGACCGGTTCGGCGCGGCCGCAAGCGCGGCGGGCCAGCGGTCGAACGGCGCCGCGTCTTCCGGCCGGAGCGCGGTGATGATGCGGCGCGCGTGCACGGGGCCGATGCCGTCGTGCAACCTGAGCAGCCGGAACCAGGCGAGGTCGTCGGACGGGTTGGCGACCAGCCGCGCCGCGGCGAGGAAGTCCTTGACGTGCGCGGCCTCGCTGAAGCGCAGGCCGCCGTACTTGACGAAGGGGATGCGGGCGGCCGCGAGTTCGATCTCGAGCACGTCGCTGTGGTGGGACGACCGGACAAGTACCGCCTGGTCGCGCAAGTCGAGCCCGGACTCGTGCGCCTCGAGCACGCGGGTGCGTATCTCCCGCGCCTGGGTGGCCTCGTCGTGGCAGCGCACGAGCAGTGGCGCGGGCCCGCTGCCGCGATCACCGGTCAGCGTGAGTTCGAGCCCGCCCGCCTGCGGCCTGACGGCGTTGGCGAGCGCGAGGATGCAGGTGCGCGAGCGGTAGTTGCGGACCAGCCGGACGACCGCGAGGCGGGGGAAGGTGGCGGTGAGCGCCCGCAGGTGCGCCGGATCGGCGCCGCGGAAACCGTAGACCGCCTGCGCGTCGTCACCAACGCAGGTCAGGCCCTGCCCGGTCGGCGAGAGCAGCCGGACGATGTCGGCTTGCACGGTGTTCACGTCCTGGTATTCGTCCACGAGGACCGCGTCGAACAGGCCGCGCAGTGCGGGCCCGGCGGCCGCGTCGGCCAGCGCCGCCCGCCACAGCAGCAACAGATCGTCGAAGTCGACGAGCCCATGGCTGCGCTTGTGCGCCACGAAGGCGCGGAACAGCGCACCGAGCTGGCCGGTGAAATCGGCGCACCAGGGATAGTCGGCCAGGACCACCTCTTTCACCGGCCGCTGGGTGTTGACGCAGCGTGTGTAGATGTCGGCGCACACCATCCCGCGCGGGGCCCGCCGCTGGGTACCGGCCAGGCCGTTGTCAGCCCGCAGGACGTCGAGCAGGTCGGCGGTGTCGGCCGGGTCGATGAGGCTGAACGCGGGCGGCAGCGAAAACGACTCCGCGTGGGCCCGGATGATCCGGTGCGCGATGGCGTGGAACGTGCCGCCCCAGACCCCCCCGGCCGCCGGCCTGCCCGCCGCGCCCGCGCCCGCTTCGGCCCACCTGCCCGGCTCACCCAGGCGCCCGAGCATGTCGTCCGCGGCGCGGCGGGTGAATGTCAGCAGCAGGATCCGGTCGGCCGCGACGCCCTGGGTCTGCAGCCAGCCCACCCGCGCGGCGAGCGTGGCGGTCTTTCCCGTGCCCGCGCCCGCGAGCACGAGCAGTGGCTCAGGCCCATGCGTTGCGGCCCGGCGTTGCTCGTCGTTGAGCTGGCAGAGCAACGCCGACTCGTCGAACATGCGGACGAATATAGCGGTTTCCCCGCCGCACCCCCGCGCGCCGCACCCGCACAAGAGCCACAATCTTCATCCATAACGGCTGCCGCGGATGCGGCATCCATTGATGCGGGGGGATCCTGGGGGGTCGCCCCCCCAGGGCCAGCACTGATCCATAACGGCTGCCGCGGATGCGGCACCCATTGATGCGGGGGGCCCTGCCAGCCCGGGGGCCGACCCCCAGGACCCCCGCATCGGGGGTCGTCTCGCCGGTGGGAATCAGAGCAGCGCCGCCTTTACAGCTGCCGCGAGGCGCCTGGCCTGGAACTGCGGAGGTGCGACGGGTCTGGCGGCCCGCACGGGTCGCGGGCACGGCAGCGGCCCGGCGGGCTGCGCCGGGCCGCGTCCTCCACGTGCTACCTACATCCCGGGCGCCGGTGCGAGCTCGAAGATCTCGATGCTGAAGCGGCCCTTGCCCTCGGAAAGGAAGGGGTGGCCGTCGGTCAGTTGGCGCGCGGCGTCGAGGCTGTCGGCCTCGACGATGGTGTAGCCGTTCTGGTCGCTTGGCGCCGGGTTCGTTCCGTCGTCACTGACGGCCGTGCGCGCGCCGAACGGCGCTCCACCGTCGGCAAGCGCGGGGCCGACGCGGCCCATCCACTCGCCCCACGCGCGCCCCTGCTCGGCGGCCTGGTCTGGCGTCATGTCCTCCATCGGCGTGGCAGGACCGCGGTAAAGGTACAGGTACTTGCTCATCTGTGACTCCTCTCGTGGCGAGGAGAGATCGGCCCCCGAACGCGCGACGTCTCCTCGGCGGCGCGCACCGCACGCGCCCTTACCCGACCGACGAACGGCGTGGCGGGAAATCGACAGCGGGCCTGCGCGCGGATCTAGCCGACGACGACCGCGTCACCGACGCTGATACGGCCGTCGCAC
Source organism: Streptosporangiaceae bacterium (assembly GCA_035260365.1). Taxonomy (GTDB): domain Bacteria; phylum Actinomycetota; class Actinomycetes; order Streptosporangiales; family Streptosporangiaceae; genus DATFVJ01. The sequence continues at coordinate 3,835 of DATFVJ010000118.1, read as the reverse complement.
AGGATGTCGGCGTTGAGCCCGCCCCGGTGGATGAGTTCCTTGATGATCCCTGGGCGCGTCATCTGCTGCAGGTGCAGGCACGGCTCGCAGATTTCGACGCCGAAGCACTCGACGTCACCGATCCGGAACCGCTTGCCGACCAGGTCGTTCAGCCGCACGCCGCGAACCACCACCTGGCGTCGCGATTCGGCGCCGGTCAGGCCGACGTCCGCCAGGACCTCCGCCTCGACCAGCGTCAGCGCCTGCCCGCTCTTCGCGCCGTGTTCCTCGAAGTGGCGGTCGTCTTCGAGCCCCTTGCCCGCGAGGGCCCGGACCGAACCGGCCGGCGCGAGTGCCTCGCTCGGGCCAATGTTGATCGCCTCGACGTGCACAGGCCCATCATGCCGGGCGGCGCGCCCACGGCGCCAGCCGATTTCGGCTGGCGCCGTGGGCGCGGCCGCTGCTAGTGAGCCGACGTGTAGGTGATCAGCGAGGCCTGGTTCTGCCTGGCGCCAAGCGAGGTGTAGCAGGCGACATCGCGGACGATCACCTGAGCCGGGGAGGTGAACCACAGCGTGAGCAGGTTGCAGAACCCCGGGCCTGGCCCGAACGCGGTGACGAGCACGGTGTTGGGCGCCAGGCCGACCCTCGGGAACAAGACAAACCGGAGCCCGAGGCCGGCGGTGCGGACGGTGTTGACCCCGCCGAGCGAGTTGAAGTTCACCGCAGCCGGTACGGGCGCGTACGGCCCGGGGGCGAGGGGGGTGTTGTCGAAGGTGTACGCGAACAGCTTGGGCTGGGTGCCCGTGATCGCCCTGCCGCGCTGGTACGTCAGCGTCCAGCCGGTCTTCAGCGGCGTGGAGAGCTTGTCGAAGCAGTGCACCAGCAGCACCTGTCGGCCGGGCAGCGACGCCCACGCGGCCAGTTTGCACTTCGCCGGCTGGGCCGGGTTGACGGCCGTGACCTGCACGTTGCCGGACGGGCCGGTGGAGCCGAGCCCGGGCAGGCTGACCACCCAGGAACCCACCGCGCCCGGCGTGACGGTGTTCACGCCGCCGCTTGAGTTGAACCGCGTCACGATCCCCTGCGCCGGCTCGAAATGGACGTAGCCGTACGCGCGTCCCGGCGGAAACGAGCCCGTGGAGCTCTGGCTGAAGGTCACCATGAACGGCACGAACAGCGGCGCGCCGCCGGGCCGGTAACAGCGCACCGCGGCGATCTCGTCGGCTCCCGCGGGGAACCACCGCTGCGCCTGGCACCAGGCCGGGATGTCGCCGACCGCGGTCACGTGGACGACGCCGGCCTTGGCCGCGATCTGGGGGAAGCGCACGAACTCCTGCCCAGGGGCGCCGGGCGTGACCTTCACCTTGAAGGCGGCCGGCCAGCTGCCCGCCTGGTGGAGGGGATCGGGGATGCCGACAGGCACGTTCACGTACGCGAAACCCCAGTGGTCGGGAACGGCCGCCTGCGCAGAACCGGTTACGTTTGCCACCGCGAGCAGGGCACCAAGGCCGAGCGCAGCGAAACCGGCCGCCAGCCGCCGCACGAGCCCGCGTGATCTGGACATGTCACACCTCATGACAGATGTCGAATGCCGCCGTGGTCACACCGGCCGCCCGGCGCACCCCCGGTGGGCGCATGAGATGAAGAGGCGAGGCGATGCCGGCAGATACACCCGGGCCCCCGGCCGGCTGGCGCTCGCGCCTGCCGCCGGGCGAGCCTGCCGAAAATACGTGTCATGCGCTCGCGGGACGCCGAGGCAGGCCGCCTGACCCTCCGAAGGATTTCCCGGTTCGATCGGCCGTGAACGTACTTCGGCGAGACCTGGGTCCGCCGGTCAGCAGCGGTCAGCGGTGGTCAGGTGGCGGTCAGCGGCGGTGGGCGCCGCGGCTGGTGAATGGCTCGAAGGTGTGGCTGAACTGCCAGGGCGACTGCGTGACGCCGGAGCAGTTGCCGGCGCCCTTGGTCCCCGGGCAGCCACCGTTGTCCCGCTGCAGAGCCCAGAAGGACAGCTCGGCGAGATGCCTGCCCGCCGCCCACTGCTCGACGGTCGCGGCGTCGGCCGTGGTGAAGATCTCGGGCGGCCCGAAGTCGTCGATCCCGACCATCTCGGTGATCCCCATCATGGACCACAGCGCGCGCGCCGGCCTGCGGGGATAGAGCTGGTGCAGCGTGTCGTACAGGTGCTGCGCCGCGGTCACGGTGTCGGCCGCCATCTCGTGCGGCTTGTTGTCGTAGTAGTCGAAGGTCATGATGTTGACGATGTCGACACGCGCGTGGTTGGCCAGGGCATCCGCCAGGACGTGCACGCCGGTGGGGTTGAGCCCGCTGACATTGGTCGGCAGGGTGTAGACGAACTGGACGGTGCGATGGCGGGTAGCCGCCCAGTCCTGCACCATCTTGATCGCCTTGTTGCGCCGGTCGACGCCGGCGTTGTTCGTCAGCGAATTGTCCTCGGTGTCGAGGTCGAGGCGGGTCAGGTTGTACGTCGTGATCACGTTCTCGTACGCGGCCGCGATCAGGGCGACGCTGGTGCAGCTGTCGGCGATCTCGGTACCGCCGTGGTCGGCGCTGTAGCCACCGAAGGAAGGCACGACGTCCCCGCCGGCCGCGCGGATGGCCGCGATGTCGCTGCCGTAGATGGCCGCCCCGATGGGCGTCGCCGGGTCGCCGTTCCAGTCGATCGCGCACGACCCCGCCGCCGGTGCCTGGATGAAGGCCAGGGTCAGGAATCTGGCGCCCGACTGCTGCGCGAGTGCCGCCGGGCTGTCGGTCGTGTACGCCTCGAAGTACGGCGCGAACACGTGCTCGGGTAAGGTCCGCGGGCTGGAACCCGGCGCGCCGGCGCCGCTGGCGGCGCCGGGTCTGGCGCTCGCGGCGGAGACGGCCCCGCCGGCGACGACCCCGCCGGCGACGGCAATTGCGACCGTCCCCGCGAGCACACCGGCGAGCGCGGAGAACAAACGCGGCAAAGACACCGGTAAAGACATGGGGCCACCTTCCTACGTAACCGCGAGATCGGGGGACGGTGCCTCGCCGGCCGCTCTCAGGTCGGACGGTGAGGAAACATGCGCCGTCAGTCAACAAATAGGAAAGTTTCCTAATTGTTGCCTGACGTTAGGTCCGCGGCGCTCGGCTGTCAAGGCTTGCGTGATGCTTCGCCGCGTGCCGCCGGGCGCGGTAACCGGGCGCGGCAGGCCGCCGCGCGGGTTGCGCCGAGGGCCTACCCGGGGGCCGCGCGGTGGACCTGGAACGGAGCGAAGCTCTGCGCGACCGGCATGAGCTCGATCGTGTTGATATTGACGTGGGCCGGCAGCGACGCCACCCAGTGCACCGTCTCCGCTATGTCGGCGGGGGTCAGCGGCTGCATGCCCGCGTAGACCGCGCCGGCCTTGTCCGCGTCGCCGTCGAATCGCACCAGGGAAAATTCGGTCCCCCCGGCCATGCCCGGCTCGACGCAGGTCACCCGCACACCGGTGCCGTGCAGGTCGCTGCGGAGGTTGAGGCTGAACTGGTGCACGAACGCCTTGGTCCCGCCGTATGCGTTGCCGCCCGGATAGGGATAGGTGCCCGCGACCGACCCCATGTTGATCACATGACCGCGGCCGCGGCGGACCATGCCGGGCAGCACGGCGCGCGTGCAGTACACGAGCCCTTTGCAGTTCGTGTCGATCATCTGGTCCCAGTCGTCCAGATCGGCCTGCTGCGCGGGGAGCAGGCCCTTGGCGAGACCGGCGTTGTTCACCAGGATGTCGATCTCGGCGAACTCCGCGGGCAGGCCGGCGACCGCCTGGCTGACCGCGGCCCGGTCCCTGACATCGAGCTCGAGAGGCAGGACGCGGGGGCCGAAATCCCC
>DATFVJ010000117.1:0-5027 GCA_035260365.1 Streptosporangiaceae bacterium | reverse complement strand
CGTCAGCTCGGCATCGGTGAGCACAGGCACGGGTGGTTTCGCTGTAGCTAGACGCGCTGGCGTTAACTGGGCTTATCTGCGCTGGTAGAGGGGCGGGCGCGGCTGGGCTGGACGCGGGGTGGCTCGCCGGGCATCTTCGGGTATTCGGGCGGGTACGGCATGTCCGCGAGGCCGTGGTCACGCTCGTCGCGCGCGGACATCTCCAGCAGCGTGTCCAGCGAGTGAGCCTGCTCATCCATGGGTTCGAGCAGGTCACCGACGTCGGCGAAGCGGGCGGGCATGGTCGCGACGGTAAAGTCCGCCGGCGCCACCGGGCCGCCGCCGGCGAGTTCGTCCCAGGCCAGCGGCGCGGAGACGGTGGCGCGCGGGTTGGCACGGACCGAGTACGCCGCCGCGACGGTGCGGTCCCGCGCCATCTGGTTGAAGTCCACGAACACGCGCTCGCCGCGCTCCTCCTTCCACCAGCTCGTGGTGACGCGCCGCGGCTGGCGCCGTTCGAGCTCGCGCGCGAACGCGATGACGGCCCGCCTGGCCGCCACGAACGTCCACCGCGGCTCGATCCTGACCAGCAGATGCACCCCGCGCCCGCCCGAGGTCTTCGGGTAGCAGGTCATGCCGCACTCGCTGAGCAGCGCGCCAGCCTCGACGGCGACCTCGCACGCGTCCCTGAACCCGGTTCCCGGCTGCGGATCGAGGTCGATGCGCAGCTCGTCGGGGTGGTCGACGGCCGACCTGCGCACCGGCCAGGGGTGGAACTCGACGGTGCCGAGATTCCCGGCCCACGCGAGCACCGCGACCTCGGTGGGGCATATCTCGTCCGCGGGCCGCCCGCTCGGGAAGGTGATCCGCGCCGTCCGCACCCAGTCCGGGGCACCCTTGGGGACGCGCTTGGCGAAGAAGGCCTCACCGCCGAGGCCGTCTGGGAACCTTTGCAGTGTCGTCGGCCGCTCGTACAGCGCGCGGAGCAGGCCGTCGCCCACCGACAGGTAGTACGCGACGAGGTCTGCCTTGGTCAGCCCGGCGTCGGGGAACATCACCTTGCCCGGGCTGGTGACGCGTACGGTCCGCTCGCCCACGCTGAGCATCAGCGGAGGTTCCTGTCGCGTGCTGGTCATGTTCCCACGGTACGGGTAATCACCGCACCGGCGCCGGGCAGGCCGCGCTACGTGGGGCGGGTGCTGCTGCCCCCTCCGCCGGGGCGCCGGCGGCGACCGGACTTGCGCGCGTGGACGGCCGCGGTCGCACCGACGAGCACGGCCACGGTCATGCCGAGGACGGCAAGCCGGCCGCCCGTGTCCGTGGTCCCGAACATCCGCTCGACGGTGATCACGATCAGCGCGGAGACGGCAAGCCCGTAGCCGGCCCCAACCGCGAGCGTGCCTGCCACGCGCTTACCGGGGTGGGGCCGCCCGCGGCGGCCCTCCTGCTGCGCGATCCGGTTCCTTGCTGCCATGGCAGATCCGAGTGGTTCGTGGCGGGGAGTCACGTGCATATGGTTGCGTCTTGATAGACGCGCCCGCCCACCAATCGGATGCATTGGAGCAAAAGTTTTTGCAATGAGTGGCCTGCAGGATAGGTTGCCGTGGTCGGCGCGGTTAATGGGAACGCAAGTTCTGAATCACGCCAGCGGAGTGCACTTTCCCGGCTGTGCCAGCCAGCGCAGCTCCGGGGGGCGACCCCCAATTGCGGGCGGTTCGGGGGGGTCGTCCCCCCGGGCTGGCAGGGTCCCGCACCAGTGGATGCCGCATCCGCGGCAGCCGTTGAGGAAAAGTTAAGGGAGCGCGGCGACGAGTTCGGTGAGCGGCTTACGGCGGCCGGTGTAGAACGGGATCTCGACCCGGGTGTGCCTGCGTGCCTGCGCGCCACGCAAGTGGCGCATGAGGTCGACGATGCGGTGCAGTTCGTCGGCCTCGAAGGCGAGCATCCACTCGTAGTCGTTCAGTGCGAAGCACGCGACGGTGTTGGCGCGCACGTCGGGGTAGTCGCGTGCCATCTTGCCGTGCTCGGCGAGCTGGGCACGGCGCTCCTCGGGTGGGAGCAGGTACCACTCGTAGGACCGCACGAACGGATAGACCGACACGTACGCACGGGGTTCCTCCTCGGCGAGGAACGCGGGGATGTGGCCCTTGTTGAACTCCGCCGGGCGGTGCAGCGCGAGCACCGACCACACCGGCTGGCTCGCGCGCCCGAGCCTGGTCCGGCGGAACCTGGCGTAGGTCTCCTGGAGGTCGTCCGATGACGGCGCCACCCACCACAACATGTAGTCCGCGTCCGCCCGCAGCCCCTGCAGGTCATAGGTTCCCCTGGTGGTCACGCCCTTGCCCGCGGCCTCGTCGAGCAGCGCGGCGACCTCGGACGCGACCTCGGCGCGGTTCGCGGCCTCGAGGCCAGGGCCGTCACCGACGCGGAAGACCGACCACATCGTGTACCTGATCAGCTCATTGAGCTCACGCGCCCGCGCTCCGGAACCTGCTGCCATGAAGCTCATTGTCCCTCATCGGCGCGCGGCAAATCCCCACGGGCCAGGTGCGCGAGAACCTGCGCCGCCGCCTGCCGCGCGGTCGCGATGCACGCTGGGATGCCGAGCCCGTCATAGGCCGCGCCGCATACCGCGAGGCCGGGCTGGTCCGCGACGGCGGCCCTGATGCGCCCCACCCGGGCGGTGTGCCCGACCGTGTACTGCGGCAGCGCGCCGCCCCACCGGGTCACGCGGGCCGCGACCGTGGGGCCGGCCGCGCCCACCGCCGCGGCCAGCTCACCGCGGGCGAGCGCGACGAGGTCCTCGTCGGCCCGCTGCAGCACCTGCTCCTCGCCGATCCGCCCCACTGAGCACCTGACGACGTCGGTGACCGGGCCGGCGCCACCGGCTCGCGCGGTGTCCGCGGTGCCGCGGCGGGCCAGCAGATGCGGCCACTTCACGCTGGCGAAGGTCACCGCCTTGACCGCGCGGCCGTCCCCGGCGGGAACCAGATAACCGCTCCCGCGCGGCCGCGCCTTGATCGCGCCGGCCGGGAACGCGAGCGTCACGATCGCCATGCTGGCGTACTCGATGCCGCCGAGCGCCGCCGCGGCGGCCGGCACCTCGGCGCGGAGCAGCCGGCTCGCCGGGCGGGCCGGCAGGGCGAGCACGACCGCGTCCGCCCGGACGTATTCGGGATCGTCCGCGGAGCCCACGGTGAGCTGCCACCCGGCCGCGGTGCGCCGTAGCTCGCGGACGGACGCGCCGGTGCGCACGTGTGCGCCCGAGGCCGCCGCCACCGCTGCCGGGAGCGCGCCGAGACCGCCGGCCAGCGTGGTGAACACCTGACTGCCCGGGCCAGCGCGGTGAGCCCCGGGTGACGGGCCGGCCGGCCGGTGCGCCGACGCGGCGGCCACCGACCGCGCCGCCCCGGTCAGCGTCCGGTGGACCCGGGTCGCGGCGGCCAGCCCAGGGAGCGTGGCCTCGAAGGACAGTTCCGCGGCACGGCCGGCGTAGACCCCGCCGAGCAGCGGCTCCACCAGCCGGTCCACGACCTCGGCGCCGAGCCGCGAGCCCACCCGCGCGGCGACGGACCCGTCGCCGTCCATGCCGGTCGCTGGCAGCACGAGGTCGAGCCCGGCCCGGGCCAGCCCGGCCACGGAAAGCACCCCGGATCGCGCGAGCGCGGCCAGGTCACCGGGCACGCCCATGACCTGGCCGCCGGGCAGCGGCCGCATCGCGCCGCGGGTCCAGATGGCCGCCGCGGTGGTGCCGGGGCCGACCAGGTCACCGGCCAGGCCCACCGCGCGCACCAGGTCGACGCCCTCCGGGCGGCGGGCGAGCATCGACTCCGCTCCCTCGTCGACCGGGATGCCCGCGACGTCGGACACGGCGAGCTTGCCGCCGATGCGCGGCGAGCCTTCGAACACCGTCACCCGGACCGGCGCATCGCGCAGGAAGAACGCGGCCGCGAGGCCGGCGATGCCGCCGCCCACGATCGCGACGTGCGCCGCGGTCCCGCCCGGCATTGCGTCCACCCGCCCAGGCTAAGTCCCCTGCGGGGGCTCCGCTCCGCCGGCCGCCGGGCGTGAGGGTACTGCACGCGGCGCCGGGCGCGCCCATGCGCCGCGCGAAGAGCCCTTGCGGAGGATCTTGTCGATGGCGGCGCCCACCCCGCCCTCGTCCGCCGCTATCCGCATGATCAGGAAGGCGACCGCGGGGAAGCACCACAGGTCGCCGCAGACCCACAGGATCGCGGCGCCGATCTGCTGATCGGCGAATGGCGGCAGCGTGATGCCCGGCAGCCCGCGGTAGGTGGAATACCACGACGTCTGCGTGAAGACGCTCAGCGACATCGCGAGGAACCACATGATCACGTTCGTCGTGACGAGCGCGGTGAGCCGGCTCGGGGCTGACATCCGCCTGTGCAACGGCGGGGAGGGGATGAACTGGACCCAGAACCACACGCCTACCGCGAAGAAGCTCGCGTGCATGAGCCAGATGTGCACGTACGGGTTCTGCTGCGCGAGGTCGAACAACGCCGGAACGTGCCAGGCGGTCATCACGACGTTGAACGCGATGATGGCGGCCCAGGGTCCCGCGGCGGCCGAGCGGAAGCTCCGCAGCGGGCGTGACCAGGCGCCCGCGAGCACGGACCGGGTCGCGCCGTGCCTGAGCCTGGCGGGCAGGGCGTCGAGCAGCGGCGGCCAGGGCGCGCCCGCGACGACGAGCGCCGGGGCAGCGAACATCAGCAGCAGATGCTGGATCATGTGCACGAAGAAGTAGTCGTCCGACCAGTAGTCGATGGGCGACTCGACGGCGACGAGCAGCACGGCGAGCCCGCCGTAGAAGAAGAACGAGCGGAGCCTTCGCTGCCGCGTGCGTTCCGGGCGCGAGCGCAGGGCGAGGCGCCGCAGGCCGATCTCGTGCCAGCCGACGACGAGGATCGCGAGGATGAGGAAGGGGTCGAACGACCAGTTTCCCGTGACGTAGTTCATGGCGCTCAACCCGATGAGCCGAACTGGATCGGCACGTTGATGTTCTGCACGCTGCGCCACGCCGTGGCGGG
>DATFVJ010000116.1:0-2711 GCA_035260365.1 Streptosporangiaceae bacterium | reverse complement strand
CCGGCCTGCGCGGTCGTCTTGGTTCCCTGGGCGGGAGTGGCGGTCATGCCGCTGCCTCCAGCGAAAGCAGGGTGCGCTTGGCCTCGGCTCCGCCGAGGTAGCCGCCCATGCTCCCGTCTGCGCGCACGACGCGGTGGCAGGGCACGACGACGGGCAGCGGGTTGGTCGCGCATGCCGTTCCCACCGCGCGGACGGCCCGCGGGTTCCCGGCCAGTTGCGCCACGGCGGCGTAGCTGGCCGTGTACCCATAGCCGATCTCGGGCAGGCGGTGCAGCACGGCGGCGCGGAAGCCGGTCGACAGGCGCCAGTCAAGCGGCACGTCGAAGCCGTGTCGCTGGCCCTCGAAGTACTCGTCGAGCTCCCTGGCGACCGTGTCAAGCCGGCCGGGTGCGTTGAGGACGCGGGGGCTGATGCGGTCGGACAGGGCCTGCAGGACGGCGGCGTGGTCCTCGCTTGCGAAGGCGACGCGGACCAGCCCAGCCTCGGTCGCGGCGAGCAGCAGCGAGCCGACGGGGCTGTCGACGGTGCGGTAGGCGACGTCGAGAATGCCCTCGGCCTGTGCGGCGGCGGCAAGCCGGGCCTTGAGCGCACCCAGGTGCTCGGGTGCGGCATCGTAGGCCCGCGCCAGGTCGCGGGGCAGCTCATGGTTCGTGTTCATCGGTGTTCTCCTTGCCTGGTCGCGACGCCCGGGTAGGTGCGTCGCAGGGTGGCGATGCCGTCGGCGGCTGCGCGCCGGGCCGCGTCGGGGCTGCCGCCGACGATGGCGGCCACGTCCGTGTAGGGCAGGCCCGCCAGGTAGTGATAGGCCACGGCGTGTTTCTGTTTGTCCGGCAGTCGCGCGAGCGCGTCAGCGAGATCCGGGTCGTGCTCGGCGTCCGGTGTGGCCGCGGTCTCTGGCAGCTCGCCGGTGGGTATCGCGCGGCGTGCGGTGGCCCGGGTGACGTCGATGGCCTTGCGGTGCGCGACCGTGACGAGCCACGCCTCGACATTGGCGTCCGCCGGGAGGTCCGGGTAGGCCCTCATGGCGGACAGGAACGTCTCCGACCAGGCGTCGTCGGCGTCGGCGGTCCCGAGCACGGCGCGGCAGACGCGCAGCACGGTTGGCCCGTGTTCCGCGACGACCGTCTCGAAGGGCTGTTTTAGTGGCACGTTCTGTAGACGCCTCGCCGCCCGCTGTCGTGAGGTCCGATGGTGACCGATTCTCGTCTTACGCAACGAAGCGGCGGGCGATACGCCCGCCCAGCCGTCCCGTCGCGTCTGTCCTCACCACTACGACCACGGGCACAACCACGACCACCCGGCTGAGGGCCACGGGCAGGGTGCGGCCCGAGCGGGTTACCAGTTCGGGTGGTCGATGTCGACGGGCGGCAACTCCTGCACCTCGTGCTTGGTGATGTTGAGCCGGATACCGTCGTCGACCATGGCCACGGCGCTGATCGGAATAGCCACTTCCTTGCGGCCCCACAAGTGCCCCTCTTGCAGGAGCACGTGGGTCACGTGGTGGGTGCGAGGGTCGATGACGAGCCCCTGGACGTGCCCGATGTCGCCGTCGGTGGCGTGGACGTGCTCACCGCGGCGCACCGCCACCTCACCCAGGGGAACGGTGTCGTAGGTGACGGTCTGCGAGACCCCGGGAACCATGTCACCACTCACGCTCATTCCGGCGCCCAGGCTGGAGTAGGGCCAGGCGAGCACCTGGTCCGGCCCATAGGCCGCGTAGCCGAGGGTGCCCGGCACGAACTGCGTCTCTTCAGCGGAGTCGAGCTGCTCGAACTCCGCCTGGCTGCAGCGGAGGCGCACCTCGCCCGCCGCGGCGTCGACCAGGTCGAGCGGAACGAGCCGGCCGAGGCCTTGGCGGCCCTCCGGTTCGACCACGAGATGGGTGACGGCGCGGGCGACCGGGTCGACGACCACGCGGCTCACCTCGCCGCATACCCCGTCGGTACACAGGGCCTCGGCGCCGATCGTGAACGGCGTCGTTTCTGCCATCGCTACCCCCATCGTCTCCTTAGACAGACCCTAGCGAACCGGTGAGTCCGCGGCCGAAGGGTGTTACCCAGCTCCGCGAATGGCGGTGGGCGCGGCCGGGTCAAGTGCCGCCTCGACGGTCACTGCCTCAATGCCGCGCAGGAACGCCTCGATGTTCGCCGGGGACAGGTAGTCCGTGTCGGCCAGCAGCTCGTACTGGATGGTGTCCGGCACGTTGTTGATGTGGAGGTAGCACTTCTCGCCGGGATCGTCGGGTAGCGGCGCCCCGGCTGACGATCACCGCCCAGCGGATCGGCCACTCGCTGGCGCAGTCGAAGGCCCTCTCGTCGTCGCGACGGTAGACCTCCGCCGCGATCCGCGCCGGTCGTCGCCGGCGTCGACGACTTCGAGCAGCGCTTCGCCGGACGACGCGACTACCTGCTGCGGACGGTCGGCGGCGGCAAACTGCAGCCGGGTGCGTAATGACGAGTGCCGGCTCATGACGAACCGCAGATGAGCGGCGACGTCGGCCACGGTGCGGCCGGGCAGCAGCGTCAGCCACCCGCCAATGCTGAACGACGCGCGCTCCCGTTGCAGAATCGGCCGCATCATCGACCGGGCAAACGTAGCTTGATGCGGCACTAGGTTAGCGCCCATCCTGCCCGGCCCCTACCATGCTTCTCCTCCGGGCCTCAGATTGTCCACTTCGTGGGGTTGCAACCGGCTCCTGATCATGGCGAGCG
>DATFVJ010000115.1:0-7576 GCA_035260365.1 Streptosporangiaceae bacterium | reverse complement strand
GCCGAGCAGAGCCGCCGATGGCACCGCGCGGAGCAGATTGATCAGGCCAGCGACCGCTCGGGGAGTGGCGAGGGGGTCGCCGCGGTGCTCGAGAACCAGAGCAACGGGAACGCCGTGTTCGATCACCTCCGCGACCAGGGTTTCCCTGTCCTGGTGCAGCCAGTGCGGGTGCAGCGGGAGCACGGCCGTGACGTCCGGGCCCGCCTCGGTGGCCTGGCGCAGGACGGCGCGCAGCGCCGCCAGGTCACCTTCGCCGATGTAACCGGAGTCGGTGAGCACCGCGGCGACGTTGGCGGCGCGCTGGCCCGCCAGCCAGGACCGCGCCAGAGCGGCGGTGCCCCTGGCCCGTGCCGCGCCTGCGTACCTGCGCCGGTCGGTCAGCATCGGCCGGGAGAATCCCTGCCGGTGCGCCGCGTGCACGGCCTCGATCGCGCCCGCTCCGGTGAACACGATCCCGCCGCCCGGCCGGTCGCCGAGCCGCAGCGCCTCGAGCGGTTCTCTGGCCGCGACCTGGACCGTCAGGCACCCGGTCACCGCCGCAGCCGGCGGCGCGGGCGCCGCGGGCCCGGCCGGCGGCGCTGGTGCCCGGGCGGATGCCGACCTCATCACACGCCTCCAGGCCGACCAGAAGATTGCTGCTCAGGTATGTACCCAGTCGCGGCCCGGCGGATTTGTCGGACCCGTGTGAGACGGTCAGGTTGTGGGAGCTGCGTGCCCGGCCGGGGCATCGCATGGCGTGTGGCAGGGTGGAGAGAGAGGGCGAGGTGTTGGCGCGACGCGTAGTTACGGCATATGGCAACAGCGTGGCACGTTGCAGCAGCGTGCCACGTTGCAGCAGTGGCGCGTTGCTGCAGTGGCGCGTTGCTGCAGTGGCGCGTTGCTGCAGAGAGTGGAACGCGGCTGTCCCCCGAGCCGGATCTGACGAGTGATCGGCCATTCAGAGCGACACAGTGAGAGCGACACGAAGGAGGGCCAGCCATGGTCCATGCCCGCGACGGCCAAATGCGTCCAGGCGCCGCCCCACCCGCTCCGCACGGGTGGCAAGCCGAACAGGAACCAGGACCGCTGACGGAAAACGACGCGAGAGCGCACATTCACGGCATCTGCTTCAAGACGGGACCTCCCGAGCGAGTCGGCGTCGAGCTGGAATGGCTGGTCCGCGATGCCCGTGCCCCCGCGCTGCCGGTAGGGCCGGCGCGGCTGACCGCGGCACTGGCCGGCCTGGACGGTCCCGGGGCGCTGCCCGCCAAGGGCTGCCTGACCACCGAACCTGGTGGCCAGCTCGAACTCAGCTCGTTGCCGGCCGCGAGCATCGGAGAATGCGTCGCGGACGCGGCCCGTGACATGGCCGCCGTGACGGAAGCCATGCAGGCGGCAGGCCTGCGGCTGTCAGGTCACGGCCTTGATCCCTTCCGCCCCCCCCTCCGAGTTCTCGACTCGCCGCGTTACGCGGCCATGGAGGAGTTCTTCGACCGGTCCGGTCCCGCCGGGCGGATCATGATGTGCAGCACCGCCTCGGTTCAGGTGTGCCTGGATGCGGGGGAGGACGGTACCGGCGAGCAGAGCTACCGCAGGCGCTGGCACCTGCTGCACACCATCGGGCCGGTGCTCGTGGCCGCCTTCGCGAACTCGCCGCTGCGGCAGGGCCGGCCGACCGGCTGGCGCTCCACTCGCCAGGCGGTGTGGGCGCGGCTCGACCGGGGCCGCATCATGGCGGCGCAGGAAACTCGCCGGCCCGATGTGGGTACCGATATCAGGTCACAGTGGGCGGAGTACGCCCTGGACGCGGAGCTGATGTGCATCAGGCGCGACGGCATGGGCTCGTGGGTGGCGCCGCCCGGTCTGACCTTCCGTGACTGGGTGCTCGCCGCGAATCGCGAGATGATCAGCTCCGGCCGGTTCGCAGGCGTCGGCACCCCCCGTGCTTGGGACATTCACTGGGCCCAAGGTCCGCCCGGCGACGGCACGTCCGGTGACACAGGGCCCCGCGGCGGCACTTCCGCTGACGGTGTGTTCTACGACCGGCGTCCCACCCGTGACGACCTGAACTATCACCTGTCGACCCTGTTTCCCCCCGTCCGCCCGCGTGGTCATCTGGAGCTCCGCATGATCGACGCGCAACCGGGAGACGGCTGGGTCGTGCCCACGGCCGTCTCCTGGGCTCTGCTGAGCGATCCGTCGGCAAGCGACGCGGCGCTCGCGGCCGCGGAGCCGCTGTGGGCCGGTCGCGGCGATCCGTGGCTGCGCGCCGCGCGGTACGGCCCCGGCGACGAGCGCATCGCCCGCGCCGTCCGCGTCTGCTTCGAAGCCGCCGATGCCGCGCTGCGGCGCAGCGGCGCACCGGCCTCGCTGCTCGGGGTGGTCACCGACTTCGCCGAACGTTACGCGCACCGAGGCCGCTGTCCCGCCGACGATCTACTGGAGGAATCCACATGACCTCGCCTGCTGGCGACGAAGCCCTGCGCGAGCGAATCGCTGTCTCGCTGCAGGCCGCGCGTGACCGTACGCGCGGCCTGACCGACTGCGTCGATGACGCCGACCTGGTCCGCCAGCACTCGGCGCTGATGTCGCCGCTGGTATGGGACCTCGCGCACGTCGGCAACCAGGAGGAGCTCTGGCTGTTGCGCGGCGTCGGCGGCCGCGAGCCGATGCACCCGGAGATCGATCCGCTCTACGACGCGTTCGAGCACCCGCGCGCCGAGCGCCCGGCGCTGCCGCTGCTGCCCCCCGCGCGGGCACGCGCGTACGCGCACGAGGTCAGGGGGCGCGTGCTCGACCTCTTGGAGCGCGCGCCGTTCGCCGGGGCGCCGCTGGTGGAAAACGGCTTCGTGTTCGGCATGATCGCCCAGCACGAGCAGCAGCACGACGAGACGATGCTCATCACGCACCAGCTCCGCGCAGGCGCGCCGGTGCTTCGGGCGCCCGCGCCCGCGCCCCCGCCGGCCCCGACCGCCCTGCCCGCCGAGGTGCTTGTTCCACCGGGGCCGTTCATGATGGGGACCTCCACGGAGCCGTGGGCCCTGGACAACGAGCGGCCCGCGCACGAGGTCGACGTGGACTCGTTCTACCTCGACACCACCCCGGTGACCAACGCTGCCTACGCGCAGTTCATCGCTGACGGCGGCTATCACGAACCACGATGGTGGAGCGCCGCGGGCTGGGAGCACCGCCAGCGGACCGGGCTGACCGCGCCGCTGTACTGGGAGCGCGACGGCGGCGCGTGGGTGCGGCGCCGGTTCTGCTCGGTCGAGCCGGTCCCACCAGCGGAGCCGGTCATGCACGTCTGCTGGTATGAGGCCGACGCGTACGCGCGCTGGGCCGGGCGCCGGCTGCCGACCGAGGCCGAGTGGGAGAAGGCGGCGAGGTTCGACCCGGCGTCCGGCCGGTCCCGCAGGTACCCCTGGGGGGATGACGAGCCGGCCGCCGGGCACGCCAATCTGGGCCAGCGGTACCTGCAGCCGGCCCAGTGCGGCTCTTATCCCGCCGGGCAGGCGCCATCCGGCGCGCGCCAGCTGATCGGCGACGTCTGGGAGTGGACGGCGAGCGACTTCCTCCCGTACCCGGGCTTCGCGGCCTGGCCGTACCGCGAATACTCGGAGGTGTTCTTCGGCAGCGCCTACAAGGTGCTGCGCGGCGGCTCCTTCGCCGTGGACCCGGTGGCCTGCCGCGCCACCTTCCGTAACTGGGATCATCCGATCCGCCGGCAGATCTTCGCGGGGTTCCGCACCGCGCGCTCCGCCACCGCGGAGCACCGCTGATGTGCCGCCACCTCGCGTACCTCGGGCCGCCCATCAGCCTGCGCGAGCTGATCATCGAGCCACCGCACGGGCTGTACAAGCAGGCGTGGGCGCCGCGGCGGCAGCGGCACGGCACGGTGAACGCGGACGGGTTCGGCGTCGGCTGGTACGCGGGCGGTGACCCGGTCCCCGCCAGGTACCGGCGCGGCCAGCCGATCTGGGCGGATCCGTCGTTCACCGACGTCGCGCGCGTCACCAGGACCACCGCCGCGCTCGCCGCCGTCAGGTGCGCCACCGCCGGCACCGAGGCGGGCGAGGCGGCCGCGGCTCCGTACGCGTCGGGCCCCTGGCTGTTCAGCCATAACGGGGCGGTCAGCGGTTGGCCCGCGGTCGCGGCCGGACTGGCGGCGACGCTGCCCGCCGCCGACCTCCTCGCCCTCGAGGCCCGCTCGGACTCGGCCCTGCTGTGGGCCCTCGTGCTGCACCGGCTCCGTGCGGGCGCCGGCCTGGCCGGCGCGCTCGCCGCCACGGTCCGCCTGCTTCGGGCCGAACGCGTGCCAGGCAGGTTCAACTTCCTGCTCACCGACGGCGAGGCCATCGCGGCGACCGCGGCCGGCGACACACTGTGTTACCTGCGCCGCGACGGCCACGTGCTTGTCGCCTCCGAACCGTGCGACGACGCGCCCGCGTGGACGTGGGTCCCTGACGGCTCCGTGCTGACCGCGACGGCCGGCGGCGTCGATATCCGGCCCGTCGCCGAGAATGAAAGGAGCGCCACCGGATGACCGCGCTCGAAATTATCCGCCTGCTGCCTCCCGGCTTCCTCGCGGAGTCACTGCGGCGTGACGTGCTGGCCGGCCTGACACGTTCGCCCAAGCGGCTGCCGCCGAAGTGGTTCTACGACGACCGGGGCAGCGAGCTGTTCGAGCAGATCACCCGGTTGCCCGAGTACTATCCGACCCGGGCCGAGCGGGCGATCCTGCGTACGCGCGCCGGTGAGATCGCCGCCGCGAGCCGCGCGCACACGCTGGTGGAGCTCGGCTCCGGGTCGGCCGAGAAGACCGTGCTGCTGCTCGACGCGCTGCGGGACGCCGGCACCCTGCGCCGGTACGTCCCGGTCGACGTGAGCGAGGCGGCGCTGCTTGCCGCCGCCCACCGGCTGCGGGCCGCGTACCCCGGCTTGACCGTGCTGGCGGTGGTTTCGGATTTCGAGGAGCACCTCGGCCTGCCCCCGGCCGAGGGACCACGCCTGGTCGCGTTCCTCGGCAGCACGATCGGGAACCTCGAGCCCGCCGCGCGCGGCGAATTCCTCGCGTCGTTGCGCGCCGGTCTGGACAGCGGTGACAGCCTGCTGCTCGGCACGGACCTGGTGAAGGATCCGGCCACCCTGGTCGCCGCCTACGACGACAGCGCCGGCGTGACGGCGGAGTTCAACAAGAACGTCCTGGCCGTGATCAACAGGGAACTGGACGCGACCTTCGATCTCGACGCGTTCGAGCACGTCGCGGTGTGGGACAGCGTCAGCGAATGGATCGAGATGCGGCTCCGCTCGCTGACCGGCCAGACCGTCAAGCTCGGCGCGCTCGGCATGGACGTGACCTTCGCCGGCGGTGAGGAGATGCGCACCGAGGTCTCCGCGAAGTTCCGCAAGGAAGGGGTTCGCGCCGAGCTTGCCCGTGCCGGGTTCGAGATGCGGGCCTGGTGGACCGACCAGGAAGGACGGTTCGCGCTCTCCCTTTCCCAGGCCGGGTAAGCCTGCCCACCGGCCCGCCCGCCGTGGCCGGGCTGCGCTGCGTGGCCGATCTGGGCAGCCGCTGGACGCGCTGTGGGCCCGGATGTGGTTCTCGTCGTCGGCGGCCGTCGCCGCTGCTGCCGCGGTCGCACCCGTCGGATGCGCGACCCTCGGGCGCGGCGCGCGTGCGTGCTAATCGTGTCACCGACACCGTACCCAGCGCGACATGTTCGCCCTGATCACCCCTGTTTCCTGCACTTATGCGGCAGAACATTCAGGCCGTATTACAGAAAGTAATTGGATATTGACGCATTCATGAGGGCGTGTCATTGTCCGATGGACACCACGGCTCGTGGTGTCCACCCCGGCCGGTAATCCCGGCCACCCCGCTCGTGGAGGGAGCAGGATGAAATCCCCGATCCCCATGCCCGGCAGACGGCGGGCGACCAGGGCCAGCCTGACCGTGCTGGCCGCTGCCGCGTTAGTGATTGGCTCGACGGCCGCGTTCGCCTCCGCTTCCGTGTCGCCCGCGCCCGGCGGCAGCGCTACAGCGAATCCCTACTCGCCCGCGTTTGGCCATTCGTACCGCCACGGCGTGGTGCCGATGCGAGGAACCGCGGCGAAGATGAAAGCCTGGGCGGCGGCCCATCCCAACGTGCCCGCCGCGTCGGCGAACAACCTGAACTATGGCGGCGGGATCGACGGGATCGGTGTGACGACCGGCCATGAGAAGGTCTACCTGGTGTTCTACGGATCGCAGTGGGGAAGCAGCGGCTCCGACGGGAACGGGAACACGACGCTGTCCGGTGACCCGTCGGGTGAGGCACCGTACGTCCAGAAGTTCATGAAGGGCCTGGGGACCGGCAATGAGCTGTGGTCGGGAGTCATGACCCAGTACTGCGAGGGAATCGCGGCCGGCTCGCAGTCCTGCCCGTCCGGATCGGCCCAGGTCGCCTACCCGACCGGCGGCCCGTACGCCGGGATATGGGTAGATGAGTCCACCGCCTCGCCCGGCACGGCGACCGGGCACCAGCTCGGGGTCGAGGCCGTCAACGCGGCCGCCCATTTCGGCAACACCACGGCGGCGGCCAACCGCAACTCGCAGTACGTGATCTTGTCCCCGCAGGGGACGAACCCGGACAACTGGCTGACCAACGGGTTCTGCGCGTGGCATGACTACAACGGGGACACGACGTTGAGCGGCGGCGCGGTCAGCTCGCCGTACGGCGACATCGCCTTCACCAACCTCCCGTACATCACCGACGCCGGCGCCTCCTGCGGGCAGAACTTCGTCAACTCCAACGGTCCCCTGGACGGCGTCTCGATCGTCGAGGGTCACGAGTACGCCGAGACGATCACCGACCAGAATCCGGCGGGCGGCTGGACCGACTCCTCCGGCGCGGAAAACGGCGACAAGTGCGCCTGGATCACGCCGGGCACCAGCGGCGGCTCGTTCGACCTGTCCCTGTCGACCGGCACCTTCGCGGTGCAGACCACCTGGGCCAACGACGGCGCGGGCGGCACGGGAAGCTGCGAGGGCAGTCACCCGATCGTCGGCGGCGGTGGTGGCAACACGGTCACCGTGACCAACCCAGGGAACCAGACCGGGACCGTCGGCACCGCGGTCAGCCTGCAGATCCACGCGAGCGACTCGGCGTCGGGCCAGACGCTCACCTTCAGCGCGACCGGGCTGCCGGCCGGGCTGTCGATCAGCTCCTCCGGCCTCATCTCGGGCACGCCGGCCACGGTCGGCACCTCGAGCGTCACCGTCACGGCCACCGACACCACCGGTGCGTCCGGGTCGGCGTCGTTCACCTGGACGATCAGCACCAGCGGCGGCGGCTGCAGCGCGGCCCAGTTGATCGGCAACCCCGGATTCGAGACCGGATCGGCCGCCCCCTGGTCGATGACGGCAGGCGTGCTCAACAACTCAGGCTTCGAGCCGGCGCACACCGGAAGCTGGGACGCCTGGCTGGACGGCTACGGCACCACCCACACCGACACGCTCGCGCAGACGGTCACCCTGCCGACGGGCTGCAACAGCTACAACTTCAGCTTCTGGCTCCACATCGACACGGCGGAAACCACCACGACCACCAAGTACGAC
>DATFVJ010000114.1:0-16399 GCA_035260365.1 Streptosporangiaceae bacterium | reverse complement strand
CGGCGGGCAGCCGGGAACGGCCGCTCGCGTGCGCCGCGCACGGAACCGGCCGCGGTCCCGGTAGGTTGCCATACGAGCGGGACCGCTGTGTGCGGGGCCGCTCACGACGGCCGAGAGCCCCGTGCGCCACCGGGCGCCCGGGTCATCGATCGTAACGGCCGGCGTCTGACGTTTCCGTGATGTGAGGGGGAGGCGTGACCTTCCGTTCTCCGGGTCGTTCCCGGCCGGTGCGCTTGCCGCACCGGCCGCGGTACCTGATCCCGGTGCTTGCCGCGATCATCGCGGTCATCGTGGTGTTCATCGTGTTCGCGAACGTGTGGACCGATTTCCTCTGGTTCAGCGCAGTCAACTACGGCTCGGTCTTCACGAAGATGATCACCGTCAGGCTGGTGCTCTTCGTGATCGGCGGCGCACTGATGTCCTCGGTGGTCGGCGCCAACGTGTACCTGGCCTACCGGTTCCGTCCCACCTACCGCGCGCTGTCACCGGAGCAGCAGGGCCTGGAACGGTACCGCAGCGGCATCGACCCCTACCGCAAGCTGATCATGGGCTTCGGTCTCGGCCTGCTCGCGCTCGTATCGGGGCTTTCGGCGGCTGGCGCCTGGCGTACCTGGCTCCTGTTCGTCAACCAGACGTCATTCGGGCTTGCGGACCCGCAGTTTCATCTGGACATCTCGTTCTTCACGTTCACCTACCCCTTCATCAGGTTCGTGCTCGGCTTCACCTTCACGTTGGTCGTGCTCTCGGTGATCGCGGCCGCCGCCACCCACTACCTGTACGGCGGGCTGCGGCTGCAAGGGCCGGGTGACCGCTCCAGCGTGGCGGCGCGCGCCCAGGTGTTCGTGCTGCTCGGGATATTCGTGCTGCTCAAGGCGGTGTCGTACTGGTACGACAGGTACGGCCTCAACTTCAGCCAGCGCGGAACCGTCACCACCGGTGCGTCGTACACGGACGTGAACGCGGTGCTGCCGGCGAAGACGATCCTCGCCGTTATCGCGATCGTCTGCGCGCTGCTGTTCTTCGCGGGCGCGCTGCGCCGCAGCGTGATGCTGCCCGCGGTCGGGTTCGGCCTGCTCGTGCTGTCCGCGATCCTGGTCGGCGGCGTCTACCCGGCGATCATTCAGCAGTTCGACGTCAAGCCGAACGAGCTGGCGAAGGAGTCGCCCTACATTCAGCGGGAGATCGCGGCCACGCGGCAGGCCTACGGCATAAGCGGTGTACAGGAAGCGCCCTACGCGGCGAGCCCGAACCAGCCAGCCGCACAGCTCGCGGCGGAGGCGAGTTCGCTGCCCGGGGTCAGGCAGATCGACCCGGCGGTGGTGTCTCCCGCCTTCCAGCAGCTGCAGCAGATCAAGGGCTATTACAAGTTCGCCAGCGTGCTCGACATGGACCGTTACCCGCTGCCCGGCGCCGCGGCGCCGCAGGACACCGTGGTCGCGGTGCGCGAGATGCCAGGGCCGCCGGCCAGCCAGAGCAACTGGGTGACCCAGCATCTGGTCTACACGCACGGGTACGGCTTCGTCGCCGCGTCGGCGAACACTGTCGGCAGCGGCGGCGACCCGAGCTTCATCGAGAGCAACATTCCCTTCACGGGCGAGCTGCCCGAGTTCCAGCCGCGGATCTATTTCGGCCCGCTCGAGACGAACTACGTGATCGTGGGAGCGCCACCGGGCCGCGCACCGCAGGAGCTCGACTTCCCCAACCAGAGCACCAGTGGCCAGCAGAACACCACCTACCAGGGCGGCGGTGGCGTCGCGGTCGGCTCGTTCTGGAACAGGCTGCTCTACGCGACCAAGCTGCGGCAGCTCAACATCCTGCTCTCCGGGGCCGTGAACCATCAGTCGCGGATCCTGTACGTCCGTGACCCGCTGTCCCGGGTGGCGAAGGTGGCGCCATTCCTCACCCTCGACGGCGCCGTGTACCCGGTCATATCTGGCGGCAAGCTCGACTGGGTGGCCGACGCCTACACCACCACCAACCTTTACCCCTATTCGGAGCGGGTCAGCCTCGGCGGCGCCACGGCGGACTCGATCGGCACGCAGCCACCGGTCGAGCAGTCGGCCGACCAGATCAACTACATCCGCAACTCGGTCAAGGCGGTGGTGGACGCCTACACCGGCAAGGTGACCCTGTACGAGTGGAGCGCCGATCCGGTGCTGCGTACCTGGATGAAGGCCTTTCCCGGCGTGATCAAGCCGAAGAGCGCGATCCCCGCTGATCTGCTTCCGCATCTGCGTTACCCGCAGGATCTGCTCAAGGTCCAGCGGCCGATCCTGGCCCGCTACCACGTGCAGCAGGCGCAGGCGTTCTACGGCGGCCAGGACTTCTGGGCCGTGCCGAGCGACCCGACCACCCCGCAGGGCGGAACCCAGCCGCCGTACTACCTGACCATGTCCATGCCCGGCTACACCACGCCGCAGTTCTCCCTGGCCACGTCCTTCGTGGCGAAGGGACGCGAGAACGTGGCGGCGGTCATGGCGGTCGACAGCAACCCGGTGAGCCCGGACTACGGCACGATCCGGATCCTCGAACTGCCGCGTTCCACCGTGATCGCGGGCCCGAACCAGGTGCAGAACACGTTCGAGTCCTATCCGACCGCCTCGCGTGAGCTTGCGCTCTACCGCCAGGGCGGGTCAACGGTGATCACCGGGAACCTGATCGTCCTGCCTGTCGGGGGCGGCCTGCTGTATATCGAACCGGTCTACCTGCAGGCGACGGGTGGCGCCGGCGCGGGCTCCTACCCGACGGTGCAGCGCGTCTTCGTGTCCTTCAACGGGGCCATCGGTTACGGTGCCACCTTGCAGGCGGCGCTCAGCCAGGTGTTCAGCGGGCTGCCCAGCCAGCCGGCGTCGCCTTCCGCGCCGTCGGTGCCGTCGGTGAACGGCCAGCTCAGCGCGGCGGTGCGCGGATTCCTCGCGCAAGCGGAAAGCCACTACCAGGCGGCGCAGCAGGCGCTGAAGCGGGGGGACTTCGCCACCTACGGCCAGCAACTGCAACTGATGAAGCAGGCACTCGACCAGGCGAACAGCGCCGCGCAGCAGACGGTGAAGCCAAGCCCGGCGCCGACGCGATGACCGCGGCAACGGCCGCCCGCGCGGCAACGGCGACGGGAGTCAGGCGATGCGGCTAGCTGATGCGGTCGCCTTCGCCGGCCATCAGATGCACGTCTGCAGGTACCGCGAGGCCGGCGCGCTGCTGCGCTGGCTCGGCCGCGACCTGTGCGGGGTACGCGTCCTCGATGTGGCCGGCGGCGACGGGTACTGGGCCGGCCAGGCCAGACGGCGCGGGGCCGACGCGGTGTCCATCGACCTGGCCCGCGCCAAGATGCTGCGCGGGCGCGGGCTGACGGGCGCCCCGGCGCTCATCGAGGCCGATGCGCTGCGGTTGCCCTTCGCGGACGGATCCTTCGACAAGGTGATGTCGATCTGCGCGATCGAGCACTTCGACGACGTCGAGCGCGCGCTCGACGAGATGACACGGGTCCTGCGGCCCGGTGGTGAGCTTGTCATGTCGGCGGACGCGCTCACCCGCGCATCCCGGTGGCCCGACCTGTACCGGGCGCACTGCGCGCGCTACCACGTCAAGCACACATATACCCACGAGACGCTCCGGCGGCTGCTGCTGGCCCGCGGTCTTGAGGTGATCGAGTATGGCTACCAGTTCCGCGCCCGGTGGTCGGAGCGGCTGTATCTCGGCCTGTCCGCACACGGGGGAAGGGCAGGTTTCAACGCCGCCGCCGCACTGATTCCGCTGGTGGCGGCCAGCGATCACTGGGCGGGCCGTGATCTGGGCAGCATCGTGTTGGTCCGGGCCCGCCGCAGGGTGTGGTGAATTCCTCATAACGACCCGCAACACCTTGGTCGCGCCGCTGGTCCAACGGCCCATTCAGCCCGGTAAACGGCGTACGCTCATCTTGGAGCACCGCTTTATCGGGACACCTGATCGAGTTCGCTGGGCTCCCGGTTTCGCCTGCTGAGCCGCTGGAACACCGAGCAGCTGGCACAGCGCACCGGGTCCCATCGCGGCTCACCCGGTTCCCGGTCCGGCACATTGGGTTTGCCCCGCCCAAGGAAGGAGCTAGATCGGTCGTGGCGCCTCGGGTGCTTGTTGACGCGACTGCCGTGCCCGCTGACCGCGGTGCGCTCGGACGGTACGTCGACGGGCTGATCGGCGCGCTTGTGTCCGCGGACGCGGACCTTGCCGTTGCCTGCCAGCGTGCGGACGAGGAAAGGTACGGACGGCTGGCGCCAAACGCGAGGGTGGTCGCGGGCCCGACAGCCATCGCCCACCGCGCGGCCAGGCTGGCCTGGGAGCAGACTGGACTGCCGCTCGTCGCGCAGCAGGTCGGTGCGGACGTCATCCACGCACCGTACTATTCGATCCCGCTGCGCCCGGGCGTGCCGTGCGTCGTGACCGTACACGACCTCACCTTCTTCACCGACCCAGAACTGCACACGGCCGTGACGGCCACCTTCTTCAAGTCGGCCATCCGCACTGCCGTGCGCCGAGCCACCCGGCTGCTCGTGCCGTCCAAGGCGACCAGGGATGAGCTCGTCCGCGTCCTCGGCGCGGACCCGACCAGGATCGACGTCGCCTACCACGGCGTGGACCACGCCCTCTTCCACCGGCCCGATCAGGTACAGCTCAGCCGGGTCTCCGACCGGCTCGGCCTGCACGGCAGGCCGTATGTCGCGTTCCTCGGCACGCTGGAGCCTCGCAAGAACGTGCCCGCCCTGATCAGGGGCTGGACCGATGCCGCCGCTGACATGGCCGAGCCGCCCGCGCTCGTGCTCGCGGGTGGCTGCGGCTGGAGCGAGGAGGTGGACGTGGCGGTCGCCGCCGCGCCGCCGCACCTGCGGCTCATCCGCCCCGGTTACCTGCGCTTCTCCGATCTGCCTGGGTTCCTCGGCGGCGCCACGGTGGTGGCGTTCCCGAGCCGCGGCGAGGGCTTCGGCCTGCCGGTGCTCGAGGCCATGGCGTGCGGGGCACCGGTGCTGACGACGCACTGCACGTCACTGCCTGAGGTCGGCGGCGACGCGGTGGCGTACACGGAACGTGACGCCGACAGCATCCGTGCCGCGCTGCGCGCCCTGCTCGACGATCCCGCCCGGCGGCAGGCGCTTGGCGACGCCGGCTATGCGCGATCGCAGGAGTTCACCTGGGAAACCTCGGCCGAAGCTCATCTTGCCTCCTATCAGCGGGCGGCCGAGCAGCACATGCCGTGACCGCGAGCGGCCGGGCGGCACGCGCCGTGACCATAGGCGGCGCGCGGCGCACCGGGCGGTCCCGCCCGCCGCGAGCCGGCCGGCCTGGTAACGTCCCTGCTCATGGAACCCGTCGAGGCGATCGTGCTCGTGGGAGGCCAGGGCACCAGGTTGCGTCCGATGACGATTTCGACGCCCAAGCCGCTGCTGCCTGCCGCTGGTGTGCCCTTCCTCGCCCATCAGCTCTCCCGGGCGGCGGCAAGCGGAGTCGTGCGCGCGGTTCTCGCCACGTCCTACCGCGCCGACATGTTCGAGGCCGGGCTTGGCGACGGATCCTCGCTCGGCCTGGAACTCGACTACGTCATCGAGGAGTCGCCGCTCGGCACGGGCGGCGGCATCAGGAACGCGGCCAGCCGGCTGAGCAGCGGGCCCGACGATCCGGTGCTCGTGCTCAACGGCGACATCCTGTCCGGTCACGACATCGCCGCCCAGCTTGACCTGCATCGCGCCACCGACGCTGCGGTGACACTGCACCTGGTGGAGGTCGACGACCCGGCCAGGTTCGGTTGCGTGCCGACCGACGGCGAGGGCAGGGTCACCGCGTTCCTGGAGAAGACACCCGCGCCGGTCACGAACCGGATCAACGCCGGTTGCTACGTCTTCAGGCGGCGGGTGATCGACCGGATCCCCGCTGACCGCGTCGTCTCGGTCGAGCGGGAGACCTTTCCCGGGCTCATCGGGGCCGGCGAGCCCGTGTTCGGCTTCCCCGACTGCGCGTACTGGCTGGACGTCGGCACGCCCGAGGCGTTCGTCCGCGCGTCCTGCGACCTGGTCCTCGGCCTGCTGCCCTCGCCGGCGATGCCAGGACCCTGCGGGGATGCGCTCATGCTGCCAGGAGCGGTGGTCGACCCGGCGGCCCAGGTGTCAGGTGGCACGGTGGTCGGCGCCGCCGCGGTTGTCGGGCCTGGTGCCCGCGTCCACGGGAGCGTGCTGCTCGACGGGGTCACGGTGGCGGCCGGCGCCAGCGTCGAGGGCTGCATTCTTGGTGCGCGCGTGCGCGTCGGCGAACGTGCGGTGCTCGATGGTGCCTTCGTCGGCGAGGGTGCGGTGATCGGGGCCGGAAACGAGCTTCGCCACGGCATCAGGATCTGGCCCCACGCCCAGGTCGCACCGCGCACGATCCGGTTCTCGACAGACGTCTGAGCAGGCGCGCTGTGTCACGGCCGGTCCCGATCACCCGCGTCTGGCGGCCGCCGTTTCCGTTACACATCCGCTCGGTCCTCGCCGTGCACAGGCGCGGGCGGGGGGACCCCGCCTTCCAGGTGGACACCGGCGGCGCCGTGTGGCGGACCTGCCTGACCCCGGACGGGCCAGGCACGCTGCGGGTGGCGGCGGCGGGCACCGCGGCGGTCGCCGCCGCGTGGGGACCAGGAGCCGACTGGCTCCTCAGCCAGCTTCCAGAACTGCTCGGCGCGCGCGACGATCCAGCCGGGTTCGCTCCCGCGCACGGGGTGCTGCGCGACGTCGCGGCGCGCCATCCCGGGCTGCGGATCGGCCGGACCTCCCGGGTCCTCGAGGCGCTTGTGCCCGCCGTGCTCGAACAGAAGGTCGTGGGCGCCGAGGCGTCCCGCGCCTGGCGGCGGCTGCTGACCAGGTACGGGCAGGCCGCGCCCGGCACCGAGCGCGGCGGCCTGGTGCCCGCTGGCATGCGCGTCTTCCCGTCCCCGCAGGTTTGGGTGTCGATCCCGTCGTGGGAATGGCATCGCGCCGGGGTGGAGGGTGTGCGGGCCCAGACGATCATCGCGGCGGCGCGCGCGGCGCGGCGCGTCGAGGAGGTCGCCGCCATGGAGTCGGCGGCGGCGGACGGGGCGCTGCGGGCCATCGTGGGGATCGGGCCGTGGACGTCGGCGGAGGTGCGCCAGCGCGCCTCGGGCGACGCCGACGCCGTGTCGGTCGGCGACTACCACCTGCCCTCGATGGTCGGCTTGGCGCTCGCGGGGCGGGTCGTGGGCGATGCCGGCATGCTCGAGCTGCTCGCGCCCTACCGGGGGCACCGGTACCGCGCCACCCGGCTGGTGGAACTCAGCGGAATCGCGCCACCGCGCCGCGGCCCCCGGCTGGCCGCGCGCGACTACCGAAGGTTCTGACCGCCGGATGGGCGCCGCACCCGACGCGGCGGCCGCGGGGTGGTGCGCCTACGCGGCGGACAGAGCGGCGGACAGAGCCGCACCCCTACCCGACGGGCGCAGCGGCGGCCGTGGGGCGGGGCGGCGGGAAGCGCTGGCCCGGCCGCCGCGTAGGGTGCGGCCATGGGCCTTTCTGAAGATCGCCCCCCCGCCACCGCCCTGCGCAGGGCGCTCGCCCGGGCCAGGGACGGCAAGCCGCTCGACCAGTCGGAGGCCGCGGTGCTGCTGCACGCCCGCGGCGACGACCTGGACCAGCTGCTTGCCCACGCGTCCCGTACCCGCGACGCCGGTCTCGACGCGGCCGGCCGCGAGGGCGTGATCACCTATTCCCGCAAGGTCTTCATCCCGCTCACCCGCCTGTGCCGGGACCGCTGCGGTTACTGCACGTTCGTCACCGTGCCCCACCGCGTCCCGAGCCCGTACCTGTCACCTGACGAGGTGCTCGATATCGCGCGGCGGGGCGCCGCGCTCGGCTGCAAGGAAGCGCTCTTCACCCTTGGCGACCGTCCGGAGGACCGCTGGCCGCAGGCTCGCGAGTGGCTCGGCGCGCACGGCTACGACGACACGCTGTCCTACGTCAGGGCGATGGCCATCCGCGTGCTCGAAGAGACCGGGCTCCTGCCGCACCTGAACCCCGGCGTCCTGAGCTGGCAGGATTTCCAGCGGCTGAAGCCCGTCGCGCCGTCCATGGGAATGATGCTCGAAACCACGGCCACCCGCCTGTTCACCGAGCGCGGCGGCCCGCACTTCGGCAGCCCGGACAAGGATCCCGCGGTCCGCGTGCGCGTGCTCGAGGACGCCGGGCGCAGCAGTGTCCCCTTCACCACGGGTATCCTCATCGGCATCGGCGAGACCCCGGCCGAACGCGCCGACTCGATCTTCACCATCCGCCGGGTCGCCCGCGAGTACGGCGGCATACAGGAAGTCATCGTGCAGAACTTCCGCGCCAAGCCGGACACCAAGATGCGGGACGTGCCCGATGCCGAGCTCGCGGATCTGGCCGCGACGGTCGCGGTCACCCGGCTGGTGCTCGGCCCGAAGGCGCGGGTTCAGGCGCCGCCCAACCTGGTCGACGACCAGCATGCCCTGATCCTGCGGGCCGGCATCGACGACTGGGGCGGCGTATCGCCGCTCACCCCGGACCACGTCAACCCGGAACGCCCCTGGCCACAGATCGACGAGCTGGCATCCCTGACGGCTGCCGCGGGATACACCCTCGCCGAGCGGCTGACGATCTACCCGGACTACATCAGGGAGCCGTGGCTCGACCCGCGCCTGGCCGGTCACGTCGCCGCGCTGGCCGATCCGGCCAGCGGGCTCGCCGCGCCAGGAGCAATGCCCCGCGGGCGGCCGTGGCAGGAGCCGGACGGCGGCTGGGGCCAGCCCGGGCAGGGCCGCACCGACCTGCACGTGTCGATCGACACCACCGGCCGCACCGACGATAGGCGCAGTGACTTCAGCGAGGTCTACGGCGACTGGGCCGAGGTAGGCGCGCGGATCAGGCCGGCCGCCAGCCTGCGCGGCCGTATGGATGCTGAGGTGGTATCCGCGCTCAGGCACGCGGAAACGGACCCGGCGGGCCTGACCGACGCCGAGTCCCTCGCGCTCCTCGACGCCGACGGCGCGGAACTCGAGGCGCTCGCGGGGCTCGCCGACGACATCCGCCGTGACACCGCCGGCGACGACGTGACCTACGTGGTGACGCGCAACATCAACTTCACCAACGTCTGCTACACCGGCTGCCGCTTTTGCGCGTTCGCGCAGCGCCGCACCGACGCGGACGCCTACACGCTGTCCATCGAGCAGGTGGGGGACAGGGCCGCGCAGGCGTGGGCGGCCGGCGCGACCGAGGTGTGCATGCAGGGCGGCATCCACCCCGACCTGCCCGGCACCGCGTATTTCGACCTCGCCGCCGAGGTCAAGCAGCGCTGCCCGGACATGCACGTGCACGCGTTCTCGCCGATGGAGGTGGTGAACGGGGCGTCGAGGAGCGGGCTGGCCATCCGGGACTGGCTCGCGGCGGCCCGGGAGGCCGGGGTGGGCTCGCTGCCTGGCACGGCGGCGGAGATCCTCGACGACGACGTCCGCTGGGTGCTCACCAAGGGAAAGCTGCCCGCGTCGGCGTGGATCGAGGTCATCACGACCGCGCACGAACTCGGCATCCCGACCAGTTCCACCATGATGTACGGGCACGTGGACACCCCGCAGCACTGGGTCGCGCATCTGCGGGTGATCCGCGGCATCCAGGAGCGGACCGGCGGGTTCACCGAGTTCGTGCTGCTGCCCTTCGTCCACGCGAACGCGCCGATCTACCTGGCCGGCCTGGCCAGGCCGGGGCCGACCCGGCGGCAGAACCGTGCGGTCCACGCGGTCTCGCGGTTGCTGCTGCACGGCGCGATCGCGAACATCCAGTGCTCGTGGGTGAAGCTCGGCGACGACCTGTGCCGCGACGTGCTCACGGGCGGGGTCAACGACCTGGGCGGCACGCTGATGGAGGAGACGATCAGCCGGATGGCCGGTTCGGCCAACGGGTCGTACAAGACGATCAGTGATCTCGCCGCGATCGTGGCGCCGCTGGGCCGCCCGCTGCGTCAGCGCACCACGACCTACGGCGATCCGCCGCCCGGGCGCATCGCCGCCGCGCGGGCCAGCGACGGGGTCTGTGACGCCGTCCGCCGCAAGCTCCCGGTCGTGGCCAGCTGAGGCCGCCGGCTCAGCGGCGCGCGACGAACGCCTCGACGTCCCTGTCCGGGCGGGGCGGGGGCGGGGTGGCCGGGTGACCTACGCCCACGACGCCCATCGGCTCCCAGTCGCCGGGCAGGCCGAGTGCGTCACGCGCGACGTCCGGGCAGAACATGCTGCTCGACACCCAGCATGAGCCGAGTCCTTCGACCGCCAGCGCGACCAGCAGGTTCTGCACCCCGGCGCCCATGGATACCAGGAACATCTCCCGCTCCGCCCGCTGCCTCCGCTCGTCCGGGTAGGCGTGCGCCGCGTCGGCGACCAGGCACGGCACGATCAGCAGCGGTGCGCGGCGCAGCGGCTCGCCGCGCCGGATCCTGCGTTCGATCTGGTCGGCGGTGAATCCGTCGCCCCGCAGGTCGGCGATCCACGCGTCGCGCATGGCGTCGAGCAGGCCGTCCCGCGCACGCGCCGACGACACGACGCAGAACCGCCACGGCACCGAATGGTGCGGGGCGGGCGCCGTGAACGCCGCGAGCAACGCCTGGTTGACCGCCTCCTGGCCGACCGGCTCGCTGGTGAAGTCCCGCACCGTCCGCCGAGCCAGCAGCACGTCACGGGACCCGAGCCGGAACATGTCCTCCCCGGAAGGCCGGACCAGCGCCGCCGCGCCCGGCCCGTCCGCCGCGGTGACCAGGTGCGCCAGACCGCGCACGATCGCGACCGGGGTGTTGCCGAGCTTGCCTTTGACCAGGTCCCCCGCGCCGGCGATCTCGTCGGCCACCGCGGGCATCGTGACCTCGAGCGGGTTGCCGTAAGCGTCGGTGTGCCCGCGGTGGTCGAGCAGTGGCGTAAGGCCCGCGACGCCGATCGCGGTGTCGGTCTGCCCGACCCGCCAGGCGCGGCCGAGGGTGTCGGTGATGACGACGCCGAGCCGGACGCCAAGCCGGTCGGCCAGCGCCGCGCGCAGCGCGCGCGCCGAGGCGTCCGGGTCCTCGGGCAGCAGTACCACCGTGCCCGGCTCGCTGTTGGAGCTGTCCACGCCGGCTGCGGCGAGCACCAGCCCGTGACGCGTCTCCACGATGCGCGCCGCGCCGCGCGCCGCGACGACCCGCACGGTTTCCGCCTCGATCGCCGCGTCGCGGAGGCTGGCCGCGCCAGCCGCGGAGGGCTCCGTGGCGCGCAGCACCCGGCCCTCGGTCTTGCTCACCACCTTCGAGGTGACCGCCAGGATGTCGCCGTCGGCCAGCGGCGGCGCGGCGCTGGCGATCAGCGCCGCGAGAT
This sequence comes from Streptosporangiaceae bacterium, assembly GCA_035260365.1. Taxonomy (GTDB): domain Bacteria; phylum Actinomycetota; class Actinomycetes; order Streptosporangiales; family Streptosporangiaceae; genus DATFVJ01. Next base: position 5,043 of record DATFVJ010000114.1, on the reverse strand, counting down.
CGTCGCCAGGGCCGATCTCGGGCAGTCCGGTGACCGGCACGACCGTGAGGCCGCCGTCGATGGCAGGCACGGCGTCAGGCACAACGCCAGCGGGGGTTCCGGGGGGTCGTCCCCCCGGGCAGGCAGCCTCGCCCGTGTTCACGGCGCCCGCCGGGTGCCCGGTGCGGTGTGCGGAGCGGTCGACGGTGCGGCGGCGGGCGAGGCGCCCGGTACGGCGCCTGATGAGGCGCCCAGTGATGTGCCCAGTGATGTGCCCGGTGATGTGCCCGGTGATGTGCCCAGCGCGGCGGCCAGGTCGAGGCATTCCGCCGCGATCGCGGCGGTGGCGGGCACGTCGTGCATGTAGAGCGGGCGGGCCCGGACGGTGATTCCCGCCAGTTGCGGGTCGTCGGCCGCCGCCTTGTCCGCGTCATCCACGAGCCATCCGTTCAGGAGCCTGGGGCCGTACCATGCCGCGACCGCGCCGGCGCTGGCCGGTACCCCGATCGCCGCGAGGCACGCGTCTGCCATTCCGCGCACCGGCGCGCCGCCGATGATGGGGGACACCCCGACGACCATCTTCCGTTCGAGCGCGGCGCGGATGCCCGGCACCGCCAGGATGGTGCCGATGCTCACCACCGGGTTCGACGGCGGCAGCACGACGACGTCGGCCGCCGCGATCGCCTCGAGCACGCCAGGGGCAGGTGCGGCGTCCGCGGCGCCCACCGCGGTGATCTCGGCGGCCGGGATCCGCGCACCGTAGCGCACCCACCATTCCTGGAAGTGCATCGCCCGCCGGCCGGCCGGCTGCGCACGTTCGTCCTGGCTGCCCGGCCGTGCCGGTTGGCCGGCCAGACCGGCCGCCCGCGCGTCGTACGCACCGACCATGACGTGGGTCTCCACCCGGTCATCGCTCATCGGCAGCAGGGTGACGCCGGGCTGCCACCGCTCGCACAGTGCCGCCGTCACGGCGGAGAGCGGTTCGCCCGAGCCGAGCATCGCCGTCCGCACGATATGGGTGGCGAAGTCGCGGTCACCAAGGGTGAACCAAAGTGGCTCCGCCTGGTAGGCGGCGAGTTCGTCACGGACGGAGAAGGTCTCGGCCGACCGGCCCCAGCCCTGCTCCGCGTTGATGCCGCCGCCGAGCGTGTACATGACGGTGTCGAGGTCCGGGCAGATGCGCAGCCCGAACAAGGTGATGTCGTCGCCGGTGTTGCCGATGACGGTGATCTGGGCGTCAGGAACGGCGGTCATGAGGCCGCGCAGGAAACGTGCAGCGCCGACTCCGCCGGCCGGTACCACTATTCGCATGCGCACAAGTCTTCCAGCAGGGCCGGCGGGAGTGCACAGCCAGGCACCGGGTGGGCGTCACCGCTGGCCTGGTGTGCGCGGGACGGCGGTGTCCGCGCCGTGGCTCGGCGCCCCCGCCGGCCCCCGACCGGCCGCCCTGGGGTCGCCGGCGGTCGCCGGGGCGGGATGACGCGGCGGCGAGGTATGTGGGAGGCTTCCCCCCGGACACCGGAAACCGCAGGGGGTTCGTTGTGATCAGGGACGAAACCAAGCGAGTGAGGCAACCAGCGGCGTGGCTGCTCCTTGGCGGCGTGGCGATCAGCGTGTTCCTTGGCCTGATGGCCATGGTCAGCGACGGCTGGGCCGCGGCGGCGAACGCGGGCACCCTGATCGCGCTGGCCGGGGGCGGCGCGGCGGGACCGACCTTCGCCGACCGCGCGGTCGTGGCGTCGCACGCGCTGACGTCTTTGCCGCTGACCGCGATGGCGGTGGCGGCCGTGATCTTGGCCACCCACCTCGGTGCGAAGGTGCGGCAGGCCCGCAGGATCACGTTGTTCGCCGTGGTCTTGCAGGGGATCGCGCTGCTCTTCGGCGTGATCACCTGGCTGATCGCGCTCGGCATCTCGGCCAGTGGCTCGGCCAAGCTTGGCTTCTTCCTCGACGGTGCGGTCGGCGTCATGGTCGCGACGGCGGGCCTGTTCTTCAGCGTCGTCACGCTCCGGTCCGCCGAACTCCAGGAAGCCCGCCCACGTAAGGTGCCGCGGCAGGCAGCGCTGCCGCAGGCCGGCCCACCCGCGGCCTACCCGGGCTTTGGTTACGGCCAGCCGGTGGCGGTTCATCCGGCGGATCAGCCAGCCGCGGGCCAGGGCTATCTCGGCTACCAGCCCGGCCCGGAACAGCAGGCACCGGGCCAGCAGGTACCGGGCGAGCAGACACTCAGCGAGGAAATACTGGGCCTGCAGAGTCCGCGCCAGCAGACATCGGCTCAGCAGCTCGCGGCTCAGCAGCTCGCCGATCAGCAGCTCGCGGATCAGCAGCTCGCGGATCAGCGGGCCGCGGCGCAGACGGCGCAGTATCAGACCGCCGCAGGCCAGCAGTACGGCCAGCAATACGGCGCAGGGGCCGGATACCAGTACGGTCAGCAGAGCCAGGCGGAGAGCCCGCAGAGCCAGGCACCCGGGGGTTACGGGCAGCAGGCGTATGAGTCCTACGGGCAGCGGGCGCCGCAACAGCAGGCCTATCCGGACGGCTACTCGCGGCAGGCGCACGGGCCGGGTTACGACGGCGGCTACGGGCAGCAGTCGTACGGCCAGGGATACGGCCAGCAGGGCCAGCAGGGCCAGCAGGGCTACGGCCAGCAGGGCTACGGCCAGCCGGGCTACGGCCAGGCTCACCAGGGCGCGGAATCGTACCCGCCGCCGAGCCCCGACAGCTACCCGCCGCCGAGCCCCGAGGGTTACCAGCCGCCGAGCGCGGACGGCTACCAGCCACCGAGCACCGATACCTACCAGCAGTACTACCGCCAGGCCTATCCGGCTGCCGAGCATCATGGCTCGGGTGAGACCACGCAGCCCGGCCACGGCCAGGACGAGGATGATTCACCCAACCATCGATGATGGCCGCCGGACCGCGGCGAGCGTGATCCGCGAAATTCACCCTGGGGTCCCAGCATCCGTTCACCAGACTTTTTGCATGATCACGGACAAGAGCGCCGCCAATACCACCGATCCCGCTTGACTTCGAGCAAGACACGCGCGTGTAATTTCATCAATGTGGTTTGCGTCCCCGGGGAGACGGGCCGCGGGCCATGGGGGCTCCGACAGGGGTAGGAGGTGCGCTTTGAGCGAGGTGATCATCCCGCTGGCGCACGGCTCGGGCGCGTTCGGCATCGGCGCGGATGACGTCGAGGATCTGGGCTGGCAGGAACGCGCGCTGTGCGCGCAGACCGATCCGGAAGCGTTCTTTCCGGAGAAGGGCGGGTCCACCAGGGAAGCGAAGAAGGTGTGCCGTGCCTGCGACGTGCGCGCGGAGTGCCTCGAATATGCGCTCTCGCACGACGAGCGGTTCGGAATCTGGGGCGGCCTGTCCGAGCGTGAGCGGCGCCGCCTGAAGCGACAGGCCGGGTAGGTGCGCCGCCGTCCGCCGGCGCCGCCGTCCGCTGGGTTCGTGCCCGGCCCCTGATGCCGCCAGCCGTGCGATGACGCACGGGCCGCCCGCTGCGGCGGCGCCGCGGCTATCGCCGCTGGCCTGCGTATCTTTATGACGGGCACATCGCGTCCTGCGGGTCCAGCCGCGTGCGGGCGCGCGTTCGCGTATTGTTCACGCGTACTATCCGTCGTGCCGGGCCCGCACCGGACATGATCGGCGGCCAAATCCCTTCCACCACCAAGCGGACCCGTGTCGCCTAACGATTCCAATGCCCAGCACCTCGTAACCGCGGTCATCGTCGCGCATGATGGAGCCCGCTGGCTTCCAGAGGTCGCGGCCGCGCTGCGCGAGCAGACTCACCCGGTTCACCGCGTCGTCGCCGTTGACACCGGGAGCAGGGACCGCAGCGGCGTGCTGCTCACCAGTCTGTTCGGCAACGGCGCGGTGTTCGGCGCGGACCGCGGCACCGGCTACGGTACGGCCATCGCCCAGGCGCTGCGGCACCGTGCCGCCCACACGCCCGTCGCCGTGGGCCAGTGGCGGCGGGACGAGATCGTCGAGTGGGTGTGGCTGCTGCACGACGACAGCGCACCCGATGAAGAAGCGCTCGAGCACCTCCTCGACGCGGCCAGCGCCGCCCGCGGCGCCGCTGTCCTCGGCCCCAAGGTCAGGGACTGGGAGGACCGCCGGATCATCATCGAAGCGGGTATCACGATCGACGGTGCCGGCCGCAGGGAGACCGCAGCGGAATCGTACGAGCTCGACCAGGGCCAGCACGACGGCGAACGCGACGTACTCGCCGTCAGCAGTGCGGGCATGCTCATCCGCCGTGACGTGTGGGATCGCCTCGGCGGCTTCGACCCCAGTCTCCGCCTGTTCCGCGACGACATCGACTTCTGCTGGCGGGTGATCGCGGCCGGCTACCGCGTCCGGCTCGTCACCGACGCGATCGTCTACCACGCCGAGGCGTCCGCGCGAAGGTACCGGCCGATCTCGGTGGGCGGCGCGGCCGGCGACCGCCCGCGCCACCTTGACCGGCGGAACGCGCTTTACGTGCTGCTTGCGAACCTGCCGGTTGGCCCGATGCTGACCGCGCTCGGCCGCAACGTGGTCGGCTCGCTGCTTCGTACGCTGATCCTCCTCGTGGGCAAACAGCCAGGTGCCGCGTGGGACGAGGTCACCGCGCTCGCGTCGGTGCTTTCGCACCCGCTACGGCTGCTGCAGGCCCGGCGGCGGCGCGGGCACGGCCGCCGCAGCGCGTACCCGGTGGCCCGGTCGTTCATGCCGCGTGGCAAGACCGTTGGCCGGATCACCGAGATCGTCGGCACCGCGCTCGCGGGCGCGCAGCCAGCAACGCACACGCGGGCGGGCAGCGCCGACGAGGAAGAAGCCCTGCTCACCGACACCGGCCTGGCTCAGCGGATCATGACAAGCCCCGGTGTGCTCACCATCCTCGGGCTGACCATCGTCGCCCTCGTCGCCGAGCGCTCCCTGCTGCGCGGCGGGTGGCTCGGCGGCGGTGCCCTCGTCCCCGTGCGGGGTGGCGCATCGGATCTATGGCGGGAGTACCTGGCCGGCTGCCACGATGTCGGGATCGGCTCGGCGGCGAACGCACCCCCGTACGTG
>DATFVJ010000113.1:0-5902 GCA_035260365.1 Streptosporangiaceae bacterium | reverse complement strand
GTGCCTTCGCCCGCCGCGACACGCCCGCGCGGGCGTGGCGCAAAACCGCGGGTAAACCGCTAACCGAACCGGCCTGCCAGCGACCTGAACAGCCCGGGCGCCGCGCCGTGTATCCACGCGGCGTACCGCATCCAGGCCGGGACGAACACCTCGGCGCGGTTGCGCCGCACGGCGGTGAGGATCGCGCGGGCCACCCGTTCGGGAGAAATGGGCGCGGGCCGGGTGCGCTGGTACGGTGCACCGCGCCGGTCGAAGAAGGGCGTGTCGATCACGCCGGGGAAGACGACGGAGACATCGGTGCCGCTGCCGCGAAGCTCGTAGCGGATGCTCTCGGCGAAGTAGTGCATGCCCGCCTTGGTCGCGGCGTAGGCGGCTTCCCCGCGTACGCCCGTCGCGCCCGCGATGGAGGAGACGAACACCACGTGGCCGCGGCCGCGGTGGGCCATCGCGGGCGTGAGCAGGCGGGTCAGCCGCAGCGGCGCGGCCAGGTTGACCGTGATCAGTTGCTCCTCGAGCGCGGCCGGGATGTCGCCGAACGCGCCCTCCCAGCCGATGCCGGCGTTGTTGACCAGCACGTCGATGCCGTCAGGCGCGGCGCGGAGCGCGGCGTCCGCGAGGTCGTCGGCGCCGCCGGGCAGACCGAGGTCGGCGGTCAGCGCGACGCCGCCGGTCTCGGCGGCGACGGCGGCCAGGCGGTCCCGGTCACGCCCGGCGACCAGCGGCCGCGCGCCCGCGGCGGCCAGCGCGCGCGCGGTCGCCGCGCCGATTCCTGAAGATCCGCCCGTGACGAGGACGACGGCGCCGGCCAGGTCCATGGCGCCACACTCTCGCGTACCTGCGTCACGGCGCGCAACCGTCCGCCGTTGTTACCGCCGGTCCCTACGCGGGCCGGGGCGGCCGGTGGCGGTCCGGTCCGGGCCGCCACGTGGGCGGGGGCGGTGGGTCCGTGGGCGGGCCGTGGCCTAGCCGCGCGTGCCCGCGCCCGCGGCGGACTTCTCGGCCACCGGCACGTCCGCCCAGGCGCGGACGATGTCCCGCATGGAGAGCAGCCCGCTGACGTCCTGACCGTCGACGACGATCAGGTGGCGGAATCCGCCCCGGACCATCGCGGCCGCGGCCTGCTCGAGCGTCCAGTCGGGCGACGCGAAGACCAGGTCGCTGGTGCGGTGGTGGGCGACGAGTTCGGTGTCCGGGTTCTGGCCGGCGCCCAGGGAGTAGAGGATGTCGCGTTCGGTGAGGATGCCGATACCGGCGTGCTCGGAATCGATCACGATGGCGGCACCGACTCGCCGCGATGACATCAGCCGTGCCGCCTCCCGGAGCGTGTGCGCCGGGCCCACGGTAAGGACAAGTGGGGTCATGCCATCTCGTACTTGCATGATCGATCACTCTCCGGAGGTGCTAAGCGGCTTGGATTGTGAAATTGTGATTCGCTTCGTCCAGCATCGGCGAAAGTCCTCCGGACGGCAAGCCCAAATGCGGCGTGAGCCGAACGGCGGCAGGCGCACGGGCGGCCGAAAGGCGAACGGGCGGTGGCAGATCGGGCGGCCGGACGGGCCGGGCCGGTCAGCCCTGGGATCCGAGGATGGCGAGCGCCTCGTCGTGCAGATGCCCGTTGGTGCACAAGACGCTGCCGCCGTCCGGCCTGGGCTCGCCGCCCAGGTCGGTGAAACCCCCACCGGCCTCTTCCACGATCACCTGCAGGGCAGCGAGGTCCCAGAGGTTCACCGCTGGCTCGGCGGCGATGTCCACCGAGCCCTCCGCCACCAGGACGTGGGACCAGAAATCACCGAAGGCGCGGGTCCGCCATACCGACCGGGACAGCTCGAGGAGGCCGTCGAGCCTGCCGTGCTTCTCCCAGCCGTGCAAGCTCGAGTACGAGAACGAGGCGTCTTCGAGTCTGGTCACCGAGGAGACCTGGCACCTCGTGGCCTTGGTCAGGCTCCGGCCCGACCACGAGCCCCCGCCCCTCGCGGCCCACCAGCGCCGGCCAAGCGCGGGTGCCGATACGATGCCGACCACGACCTGGTCACCGACCATGAGCGCGATCAGGGTCGCCCACACGGGAACACCCCGGACGTAGTTCTTTGTCCCGTCGATGGGATCGACCACCCAGCAGCGTGGCCCGATCCCTGTCTGGCCCGATTCCTCGCCGATGACCGCGTCGCGCGGGCGGGCCCGGCCAAGCACGTTACGCAGCGAGTCCTCGGTCGCGCGGTCGGCATCGGTCACGGGCGAAAGGTCCGGTTTCGTCTCCACGCGCAGGTCGAGCGCGCGGAACCGCTTCGTGGTGATGTCGTCCGCCGCGTCCGCCAGAACATGCGCAAGACGCAGGTCTTCGCCGTAACCCGCCATGGCGCGAAACGGTACCGCTTGCGCCGCTGATTCCGTAACGGCGCACCCCGCGGTCGCGGCCAGGTCAGCCGTCATCGGTCCCTTCGCGGCTGCGCAGCAGCCGCCGCAGCGAGTCGAGCCGCGCGCCGAGCCGCGCCCGGTCACCGGCGTCGCGCTGGCTGCTCACCCACGCGTCGAGCGCGCAATCGCGCTGCAGGTGGGTGCAGTGCGGCGGGCACTCGGCGGTGCCGGGCTCGAGGTCGGGGAACGCACGGACGACCCGGTCCGCGGTGACGTGGCCGAGGCCGAAGCTGCGCACCCCGGGCGTGTCGATGATCCAGCCGCCGTCGGCCAGGGGGAGGGCGATGGCAGAAGACGACGTGTGCCTGCCCCGCCCGGTGACCGGGTTGACCTGGGCGACGGCGCGTTCGGCCGTCGGCACGAGGGCGTTGACCAGCGTGGACTTGCCGACTCCTGAGGGCCCGATGAACACGCTCAGCTGGCCGGCCAGCAGGCTCCGCAGCGCGCCGAGTTCACTTTTCCCGAACGGCTTACGCGTGACGACGCAGGTCAGTCCCAGTGGCTCGTAGGCGCGGAGCATCTCGTCCGGGTCGGCCAGGTCAGCCTTGGTGAGGCAGAGCAACGGCCGCAGGTCGGCGTCGTAGGCCGCCACCAGGCAGCGGTCGATGAACCGTGGCCTGGGCGGCGGGTCGGCGAGCGATGAGACGATGGCCATCTGCTCGGCGTTGGCGACAACGACCCGTTCCACCGGGTCGGTATCGTCCGCCGACCTGCGGAGCACCGATGTGCGCGGCTCGACCCTGACGATCCTGGCGAGCGTGTCGTGAGCACCGGACACGTCACCGATCAGGGCGACCCGGTCCCCGACCACCACCCGCTTGCGGCCGAGTTCGCGCGCGGTCATCGCGGCGACCGCGCGCCCCTCGACCAGGCACGTGTACCGGCCCCGGTCGACCGCGGTGACGAATCCGCCGACCGCGTCCGCGTGCGCCGGCCTGCGCCTGGTGCGGGGCCTGCTCCCTCGCCCTGGGCGCACCCGCACATCGTCCTCGTCCAGCTCACGGTAGTTCTGCCGCCGGTTCAGGGCACGCTCTCCAGCATCTGTGCCCACAGTTGCGTGAACCCGGGGAGGGTCTTGCCCACGGTGGCGGCGTTCGCCACCCGAAGACCGGGAACGGCGAGGCCGAGCACGGCCGCCGCCATGACCAGGCGATGATCGTCGTAGGTGGCGAAGGCGCGGCCGGCCCGCGCTCCGCCGGTGCTGCCGGCCCCGGCCGGCCCGGCTGCCCCGGCCGCGCGCAGCGGGCGCGGGGTGATCACCAGCCCGCCGGGCAGTTCGCTCACCTGGCCACCGAGCGCGTTGATCTCTCGCGCCAGCGCGGCGATGCGGTCGGTTTCGTGCAGCCGCATGTGCGCGATGCCGGTGAAGCGTGACGGCGAGGAGGCGAGGGCGGCGAGCGCGGTGAGCACCGGGACAAGCTCGGTGACGTCGCGCAGGTCGGCGGCGATGCCGTGGATCGGACCGCTGCCGCGGACCGTCAGCCCCGCCGCGGTGAGCTTGCAGTTGCCGCCCATCCGGGCGAGCAGGTCACGAAGTACATCACCGGGCTGCGTCGTGCGGGCCGGCCAGCCGGGGATGGTGACGGTGCCGCCGGTGACGAGCGCGGCGGCCAGGAACGGCGCCGCGTTGGACAGGTCGGGCTCGACGTCGACCGAGCCGGCCCGCAGCGGGCCCGGATGCACCCGCCAGGAATCGGGGCCGGTGGCCTCGACCCGCACCCCGGCGTCCCGCAGCATCCCGATGGTCATCGCGACGTGCGGCGAGGACGGGACGGGCGGGCCCTGATGGTGTACCTCCACCCCCTTGTCGAACCGCGCGCCCGCCAGCAGCAGCGCAGAGACCAGCTGGGACGATCCCGACGCGTCCAGGGTGACCGCGCGGCCGGGCACATACCCCCGGCCGGCCACGGTGAAGGGAAGCGCGCCGCGCCCGTCGTCGTCGATCACCACACCGAGTTCGCGCAGGGCGCCAAGGAGCGGCCCGACCGGGCGCTCGCGGGCCCGCGGGTCACCGTCGAAGGCGACCCGCCCGAGGGTGAGCGCGGCGACGGGCGGCACGAAACGCAGCACGGTTCCCGCGTTTCCCACGTCGACCGCGCGGACGCCAGGCGCGCCGGCGCTGCGCGGGCATGGCGTCACCCGCCAGCACGGCACGGGCGTGCCATCGGTGCTCGCGTACTCTTCTTCGATGCCGGCCCCGAGCGCGCGTAGCGCCGCCGCCATGAGCAGGGTGTCTCTCGCCCGCAGCGGCCGCTTGATCAGGCCAGGGCCATCCGCGAGCGCCGCGAGGACCAGCGCCCGGTTGGTGATCGACTTGGAGCCCGGCAGCGGGACTACGGCGTGCACGGGCCCGGCGGCAGCGGGCGCGGGCCAGTCCTGCGCGGGCCCGGCGGTGGTGCCGGGTCCGGCGCCCGCGCGGCACGCCGCGCGCGCCTCCGCGGCGCGCTGCTCCCCATCGGGCATGCAGCGAGCGTACCCGTAAGCTCGGCACCCACCCGGCCACCTGGCTGCGGCCCGGGGCGTGAAGCCGCGCAGCGTGATCCCACGCCGGCGCAGCGCCGGCCCTGTGCAGGCCCAGCGCGGGCGACACGTGCACAAATAAGGGGTGAAAATCAGAATTCGGGGGAGACTGCTTGAAACGGTGCCCGGTTAGGTTTGGCAACGCCGGATCTTGGCTATGGACAGGCACATTCTGTGCCCGTGGGCCCAGAGCCGCGTGCCTGTCAGGTTGGGACATGTGTGGTCGATACGTATCCGCGCGCAAGCACCAGGACCTCCTTGAGGAGTTCCAGGTGCAGGCCGACCACGTCGCGGAGCCGCTGGAACCCGACTACAACGTCGCACCCACCAGGAACGTCTACGCCGTGCTGACCCGCCGTGAGCGCGGCCCTGCCCCGGAGGGTGACGCGCCGGGCCGCGCCGGCCCCGCGAGCGTGGCCGGTGTGCCTGACGCCGCCGCGGCCGCCCGCGACGACGCCGCTGACCGGCCGGTGACGCGACAGTTGCGCGTGCTGCACTGGGGCCTGGTGCCGTCGTGGGCAAAGGATCTTTCGCTGAGCGGCAAGCTGATCAATGCCCGCGCAGAAACCGTCGCCGTCAAGCCGTCTTTCCGGCAGGCCTTCGCCAGGCGGCGCTGCCTGCTGCCTGCCGATGGTTACTACGAGTGGCAGGCGGCAGACGGCGCAGGGTCAGGCGGGCGGGTGCGTAAGCAGCCGTTCTACATGTCGGCCCGCGATGGGCGCGCGCTCGCGCTGGCCGGGCTCTACGAGCTGCGGCGGATGCCCGATCTGCCCGCCGACCACCCGGACGCGTGGCTGTGGACGACGACGATCATCACCACCCGGGCGACCGACGACGTCGGCCACATACACGACCGGATGCCCATGATCATCGAGCCGGGCAACTGGGCCCGGTGGCTCGACCCGGCGCGCACCGGGCTCGACGACCTGAACGGCCTGCTGGTCCCGGCGGCATCGGCGGGGCTGGA
>DATFVJ010000112.1:0-5664 GCA_035260365.1 Streptosporangiaceae bacterium | reverse complement strand
TGTGCACAAGGGCGATCGGGTAGGCCGCGTAGGCAAGCCAGTGCACACCGCGCCACAGCCGCCTGCCGATCCGGGCGCGGATCAGGCTGGTGACCACCACCGCGGCCATCAGGTCGAGCGCGACCGCGCCCAGCCCGATCTGCAGCGGCAGGTAACTCGACGTGAACGGGATGATCGCGGCGACGATCTGGATGGTTACGTACTTGTCGGCGACCGCGGTGAGCACGTGCACGACGAGGAATACGACCGCGATCAGCGAGATGCTGCGGTGCAGCCCGGTAACGGCGAACCGCGGCAAACCGGGCAGGCGGCCCTGCCGGTTGACGAGCACGCCGAGCACGACGACGGCCGTCAGCAGCACCATGGTGACCACGCCGGTCGCCCTGCTGGCGTACCAGAGCGCGGTGGAGCTCGTGATCCCGCTCATGCCGCCGCCTCCGCCGGCCAGCCGGCCACGGTGCGGACGGTGCCGTCGGCCGCGACGAGGCGGGCGGGCAGGCCGAGGCCCGCGAGCCAGCCGGGGGCGGCGTCGCCTCGGATGATCGCGGCGGTGCTCGCGATGTTCGCAGCCAGGGACGTGCCGGCGGCCACGGAGACCGTCCGCCAGACCGGGGCGGCGGGCAGCCCGCTGCGCGGATCAAGGATGTGGTGCAGCGTGACGCGGCCGCGGCGCCAGCGCCGCGCGGCCGTCCCCGAGGTCGCCAGGCCGCCAGCGGTGACGGCGATCATCGCGGACGGTCCGGGTGGCGGGTCGTCGGGATGCCCGGTGACGTCCTGGACCCGGATCCACCAGCCGCCCTGCGGTGGCTCACCGGCCACCGCGATGTCGCCGCCGAGGCTGACGAGCACGCCGCAGCCCAGCCTGGCGGCAAGACCGGCCGCCGCGAGGTCCGCGGCCCGCGCCTTGGCGGTGGCACCGAGGTCCAGCCGTACGCCTGCCGGCACGGTGAGCAGCCGCGCCTCGTGGTCGAGCCGGATCTGCCGCCAGCTCGGACGGCTGCGGACGGTCAGGCGCAGGGGCGGCCCATCCCGCGTCACAAGCTCGAAGTCGCGGTCGTACCCGAGCGCCGCCATGGCCGTGGCGACGGTCGGATCGAGGTCGCCGTCGGTGGTTTCCGCCGCGTGCAGCGCGACGGCTACGGCATCGGCGAGCACCGGGCTGACCCGGACGGGTGTCCCGGCCGCCCGCTCGGCCATGGCCAGCTCGGAATCCGGCCGGAACCGGCTGCAGGCCCGGTCAAGCGCGGCGAGGTCGTCCGCGAGCAGCCGCCTGCCCGCGGCGAGCCGCGACGGATCGGTGACGAGGAGCCGGACCGAGGTGCCGATCGCCCGCCAGTCGGCCGCCGCTGGCGTGCGGGATGGCGTGCCGGGCAGCGTGGCGGCGGGCATCATGACGCTCCGGAGGTGGCGCTCGCGCTGCCCGGCGACCCGGACGTCGAGGACGATGCCGGCGATCCCGTGCCGCTCGAGGAGGTCGTGGGGGACGCCGACGATGTCCCTGCGCTCGACGACCCGGACGTCGACGGTGCGGTGGTGGAGCTGGCGGAGCCGGTCGTGCTGCTCGCACTGTGGGTGGAGCCGGGCAGCGCGAAAACGATCGCGCCCGTCGCGAGTACACCGGCCGCGCCGACTCCGGCGGTCACCACGGCCAACCGCCTCATGCCGCGGCTCCTCGTCACCTCCGCGGTGGGCGGCCGGTCGGCTGGGTTGACAGGCATCAGGTTCCCTTCCTTCGCCGTTGGCCCGCGCCGGCGCTTCGGCGCGTCGGCTGCGGTCCTGCACCCACGAACATGCCGGGTCGAGTGCAGTGCGGACTCTGGCGTACTTCTCAATTGCTTCTGAGCCGCCGATACGGGCTGCGGACCGCCCTATCCGTAACGGCTGCCGCGGATGTGCCGCCTGAGAAGGGTTTGAGAGGCCGGGGCGAGCCCGTCAAGAACTTCGCCCGCGAGGCTCGAAGTTGTCGAGGGTCGCGCAGCGACCTGTCGGAAGAGAAGGAGGCCCACATGCCACCTGAGAGACCCGCGATGTTCCGCCGGGTCATCATTGGCGGCGCTATCACGGTCGGCCTGCTTGCCGGAGGTGTCGGCGTCGCGATGGCGGCGACGTCGACAAGCAGCCCGTCGCCAACATCGGGCAGCACCTCGTCGTCCACGCCGAGCACTACCTCGTCGTCCACGCCGAGCAGCAGCCCGTCGTCGACGGCCAGCCCGCACTCGGGGTCAGGCGGGACGACCGCACCGGCCCATCACAACTGTCCCAACATGGGCGGCAGTTCCGGTGGGTCAAGCGGGTCCGGTTCCAGTGGTGCGAGCACCAGCGCCTTTCTGAACTGAGAAGGAGGTAGCGGTCGGCGCTGCCGACATCGGGCGGTGCGCCCCGGCCAGGGCGCTGGCCGGGGCGCACCGCCCGTGGGGGACCGCCTGAGGGTGGTGCTGGTCACGGACGTGCCCGGCGTGCGAATGTTGAAGAGATACGGCTGCCCAAGTCGGGGCACGGAGGATATATGGGCAGGGACATTCCTGCGATCACCATCAGTGGCGACGACCGGCGCCGGTACCGCGACAAGGTCCGGCGCTCGCTGGACGTGCTGGCGAGGATGCTGCGCGAGGCCAGGTTCGAGACCCAGCCGCGGCTCGTCGGCCTGGAGATCGAGCTCAACCTGGTGGACGACGACGGGCTGCCGTCCATGCGGAACGCCCGGGTACTCGATGCGATCGCCGATCCCGCGTGGGCGACCGAACTCGGGCAGTTCAACCTGGAGATCAACGTGCCGCCCCGGCCGCTGGCCGGAGACGCCCTGGCCGACCTGGAACAGGAGGTGCGGGCGAGCCTCAACCATGGCGACGCTACGGCGCGTGGCACCGGCAGCCGCCTCGTCATGGTCGGCATCCTGCCGACCCTGGAAGAGAGCGACATGCACGAAGGCGCGCTCTCGGCGAACCCCCGCTACCGGCTGCTCAACGAGCAGATCTTCGCGGCGCGCGGTGAGGCCCTGGACATCGCGATCGAAGGGACGGAGCGGCTGCTCACGCACGCGGACAGCATCACGCCGGAGGCGGCCTGCACGAGCGTGCAGTTGCACGTGCAAGTGAGCCCGGAGGCGTTCGGCAGCTACTGGAACGCCGCGCAGGCGATCGCGGGTGTGCAGGTCGCGCTCGCGGCCAACTCGCCGTTCCTCTTCGGCAGGCAGCTGTGGCACGAGACGCGGATCACGCTGTTCGAACAGGCCACGGACACCCGCCCGGACGAGCTCAAGCACCAGGGTGTCCGGCCGCGGGTGTGGTTCGGCGAGCGGTGGATCACGTCGGTGTTCGATCTGTTCGAGGAGAACATCAGGTACTTCCCCGCCCTGCTGCCCTTGTGCGAGGACGAGGATCCGGTGGCGGTGCTCGAGCGCGGCGGAACGCCGAACCTGGCCGAGATGAGCCTGCACAACGGCACCGTCTACCGGTGGAACCGTCCGGTGTACGCGGTCGTGGACGGCAAGCCACACCTGCGGGTGGAAAACCGCGTGCTTCCCGCCGGGCCTTCGGTGGCCGACGTGGTCGCCAACGCGGCCTTTTACTACGGGCTCGTCCGTGCGGTGGCCGAGGCACAGCGGCCGGTATGGACCCAGATGTCCTTCGCCACCGCGGCAGAGAACCTGCGCGAGGCGGCGCGGCACGGGATGGACGCGAAACTGTACTGGCCTGGCCTTGGTGAGGTGCCCGCGGCCGAGCTTGTGCTACGGCGCCTGCTGCCGCTGGCCCGCGAAGGGCTCGCCCGGTGGGACGTGAGCCCCGAGCAGGCCGACCGGCTGCTCGGCATCATCGAGCAGCGCTGCCTAACCGGGCAGACCGGCGCCGCGTGGCAGATGGCTACCGCGGCGGTGTTCGAGAAGGAATCGGCCGTTGACCGCCCGGAAGCGTTGCGGCTGATGACTCAGCGTTACATCCGGCACATGCACACGAACGAGCCCGTGGACGCGTGGCCGATCGGCTGACCGGCCGATCGCGCGTTACAGCTGTGACCCAGACCAGTCGACCGGTTTGAACGGCACCACCGGGGACCACGACGGCCGCACCCGCCGCGACGAGCACGCGGAAGCGGATGGCACGTGCCCGCTGCGCACGGCGGACCTGCTCCAGCTTTCGCTGCGCGTTGCTGCGGTTTCAATGCGACTTCGCCATAAGCTCCCCCGGCCGGGACGTGCCGACACACGCAGAGGCTGCCGGTCAGCCGGGAACGCGCGGCCTCGCGGCCTCGCGGGCCTCGCGGGCTCGCGGCCTCGCCGGCTCGCGGCTTCGCGGCCTCGGCCTCGCGGCCTCGCGGCCTCGCGGCCTCGCGGGCTCGCGGCCTCGGCCTCGCGGGCTCGCGGCCTCGCGGGCCGCGTCCCAGCGCGGTTCTGCCGATCTGCTGGCGATCATCTCGTACGCTGCCGCATGATGTAGTGATCTCTATTTGTGACGTCGATGACGCCCGCAGCCTCGACCTGGGGAGCCGATGCTTTCCGAACCGACGGACGGCTCTGATAGCCCTGAGCCGTCGGCGGGCTGGGCGGATGCGACCCCGTACGGTGCGCCCTGGCCGCATGACCAGGCGCAGGTCCCACCGTCCGAGGTGAGCCGGCCGCACCAGGTGCTCCCACCTGGCCAGCGATCAGAAGCCTCGCCGCAACCGGCGGTGCAGGTGTCACAGTCGCAGTCACCGCCGCACGCCCAGCCTGCGCCGCCGCCAGCGCAGCCTGCAGCGCCGCCAGCGCAGCATCATCCGGTGACCCCTGGCGTGGGCGGGCCGCCCGGCCGGCCGTATCCGGACGTGGCGCGGCCTGCGAGCACCCGGGTGCGACGCCGGTTCGGCTGGGCCGGACTCGTGGTGGCCGGCGCTGTCGTGGTCGCCGCCTTGTTCGCCGTGACCGGCTACGGCGAACTGGCAGATCATCCGGATGCGTACACGTTGTCGCTGGCGCCGGCGGTCGGCGGATACGCCCGCGTCCCGCAGGGCCCACCGGACACCCTGACCTCCGCGGACTCATTCGTATCCGGCGCACAGACGGCCGTCTATCAGCTCACTGGCCAGCCTGGCGTGCTGGCGGCCGGTTCGATCAGGGTCGACGTCGGTCGTATCAGCGGGATATCGCCGGGAAGAGCACTGAGCCGTATCTACGCGAACTTCGAGAGCCAGGTCGGCAAGATCGCCGCAGGCCAGGCACCCCGGGGTCAGTCGTCCGCGGGCCGCCAGGGCGCCGCGGGCCGGGGTGCCGCCGCTCAGGTCACCGTGGGAGCGCCGCTGCCCGTGCCGACTGGCCCACTGGGGGGGCTGGCCAGATGCTGGCCGGTGCGGGCGCCTGCCGAGACGGGTTCTGGTCAGGCAGTGGGTGCGTCGTGCCTTTGGGCCGACAGCCGTACGTTCGGTTTCCTCTTCGCGCCGGGGTTGAGTACCAGTAGGCTGGCGACCACGCTGCTGATGTTCCGCTCTGCTATCGAGATCCAGTCGCCTTGACTGGGCAGAGTCGCCAGATCGGGGCGGCCGTATCATGACCGACGGATGGACTCCCGGCCCGGACAGCCCGAGGCACGGCGATGCGGCACCGGACGATCTCACCGGCGATCCGGACCTGCCGTACCGGTACGGCGACCGCAGCGGGCCACCGGCCGGCGATCTAGCCTCGCGGTCGCGTGG
>DATFVJ010000111.1:0-5268 GCA_035260365.1 Streptosporangiaceae bacterium | reverse complement strand
GCCTTGGTCCTGCCGGTCACCGTGCTCGACAACGCCAAGGCCGGCACCGCGGTCGCGCTGGTGGACCCGCCGCTCGCGCTGGCGGCGAAGGCGATGTCGGGCCGCCGCGGTTACCTGGACGGCCGCGCCCTGGCCGAGGTGTTCGCCTGGCTGCGCCCGGGCGACCTGATCTGGAACTACTGGGTGAACAACTACCTGCTCGGCAGGAAACCGCCGGCGTTCGACATCCTGTTCTGGAACTCCGACACCACCCGGATGAGCGCTCGGCTGCACGCGGATTTCGTCGACCTGGCGATGGAGAACAAGCTCGTCACGCCGGGGGCGCTGACCGTGCTCGGGGCCGGTGCCGACCTGTCCAAGGTCGACGTCGACGCCTACATCGTCGCGGGCATCACCGACCACATCACGCCCTGGCAGAACTGCTACCGCAGCACGCAACTGCTTGGCGGGAAGAGCCGGTTCGTCTTGTCCACCAGCGGTCACATCGCCGCACTCGTCAACCCCCCCGGCAACCAGAAGGCCACCTACCAGACGAAGAAGACCAGCACAGCCAACCCGGCCGACCCGGCGGAATGGCTCGCCGCCGCGCGGACCCAGCCGGGCAGCTGGTGGCCCGACATGCTGGCATGGCTCGGCGACCGCTGCGGCCCGGAGAAGCCGGCCCCGGCCGAACTCGGCGGCGGCGGGCTGCGGCCGCTGGTCGAGGCGCCTGGCACGTACGTCTTCGACAGCTGACGGGAGCACGCAATGTACGAAGACATCGGCCGCTCGCTCGGCACCGACTACTTCAGGATCGCCGACCAGCTGACCCGCGACGAGCTTGGCTACCTGCGGCGCACCCGCGACTTCGTCGACGACGAGGTGCTGCCGGTCATCAACGGCTACTGGGAGCGGGCGGAGTTCCCCTGGCCGCTGATCGAGAAGCTGGCCAAGCTCGAGATCGTCGGAGACGGCATCGAGGGGTACGGCTGCCCGCCGATGAGCCCGATCGCCACCGGGCTTGTGCACATGGAGCTGAACCGCGGCGACGGCAGCCTGGGCACGTTCCTCGGCGTGCAGGCCGGGCTGGCGATGCAGTCGATCGCCATGCTCGGGTCGCAGGAGCAAAAACAGCACTGGCTGCCCGGCATGGCCCGGCTGGAGAAGCTGGGCGCGTTCGCGCTCACCGAGCCGCTGCACGGCTCGGACTCCGTCGCGCTCGAGACCTCAGCCCGCCACGACGCCGGCACGTGGGTGCTGAACGGCGCCAAGAAGTGGATCGGCAACGCCACGATCGCCGACGTCGTCGTCGTGTGGGCGCGCGACGTCGCCGACGGCCGCGTCAAAGGGTTTCTTGTCGAGAAGGGCACGCCGGGCTTCGAGGCGAAGCGGATCGAGGGCAAGGGATCGCTGCGCGCGGTGTGGCAGGCGGAGATCGCGCTGTCCGACGCGGCTGTGCCGGAGGACAGCCGGCTGCCGGGCGCGCACAGCTTCAAGGACGCGGGCCGGGTGCTCGCGGGCACCCGCAACGCGGTGGCCTGGGGTGCGCTCGGCCACGCCACCGCGGCGTACGAGGCCGCCGTGGCCTACTGCCGGCAGCGGCAGCAGTTCGGCCAGCCGTTGGCCAGCTTCCAGATCGTGCAGGACAGGCTGGTCAAGATGCTCGCCGAGGTCTGCTCGATGCAGCTTTACTGCCTGCGGCTCGGCCGGCTCATCGAGGAGGGCCGGCTGACCGACACGATCGCGGCGATTGCGAAGATGAACAACACGCGCAAGGCCAGGCAGGTCATCTCCGAGGCACGCGACCTGCTCGGCGGCAACGGAATCCTGCTCGACTTCCACGTGATGCGGCATCTGGCCGACATCGAGGCGATCCACACCTACGAGGGGACCGAGACCATCCAGACGCTCATCGTCGGCAGGGATATCACCGGTGTCAGCGCGTTCGCGTGACCAGCCCGCCATCCGGTTCGTCGAAGCCGACCGCGTCCGGTTGCGCACCTCGGTGCGCGGATCAGGGCCCCCGCTGCTCCTGATCACGGGGCTCGGGGCGAGCCTGGATCTGGCCGTGCCGTTCGAGCGGGAGGTTGCCGCCCGCGGCCTGCAGGTGGTCAGCTTCGACGCGCCCGGCATCGGGCAGTCGGCCGGGTACACCTGGCCACGGCGGATGCGCGGCATCGCGCGGACGGTGCAGCGGTTGCTCGACGCGCTCGGCTACGACCGCGTCGACGTGCTCGGCGTCTCCCTCGGCGGCGTCATCGCGCAGCAGTTCGCGCACCAGGCACCGCAACGGGTGCGGCGCCTCGTCCTCGCCGCCACCGGTCCTGGTCTCGGCGGCGTGCCGGGCTCGCCGCGCGTCCTGCTGTCCCTGGCCACGCCGCGCCGGTACTACCAGCCCGACTACTACCGGCGCATCGCCGGCCGGGTCTACGGTGGCGCCGCGCGTCACGACCCCGACGCGCTGCTGCACGGCTCGCTCGCCCGGTTCATCGACCGCCCGTCGCTGCGCGGGTATCTCGGCCAGATGTACGCGATCAGCGGCTGGTCCAGCATGCCGTGGCTGCGGACGCTGCAGCCGCGGACCCTGGTGCTGGCCGGCGACGACGACCCGATCGTGCCGCTGGTCAACGGCCGCATCCTCGCCTGGTGCATACCGGACGCACTGTTGCACGTCGTGCGCGGCGGCGGGCATCTGTTCATGCTCGAAAGGCCCGCGGAGATCGCCGCACTGGTGGCTGGCTTCCTCGCCGCGGGTGGCGACGACCGGGCCAGGCCGTGACAGCCCGCGACCGCCGTTACGGAGCAATATTCCGAACGGCTGCCGCATGGTGCCGCCTGGGCGCAGCGGGGGTTCCAGGGGCCGTCCCGGTATTGACGGGTGTGCCCGGTGGGTACACAGCCACCAGCGGTGACGCGAAAAGGCGTAAAGTAGCGCAATGGGTAGTGCGGTCCGTGAGGGAGGTCTGCGAGGGCCCGTGTGGCTGGGAAGACGACGCCTTCGGCGGCTCGAGAACGAGGTCGTGGAGGCCAGGGCGGATCAGGCCGAGCTACGGCGGCGGCTCGAGCTGTTCGAGCGGATCGCCGCGGCCGCCGGGGCAACGGTCGGCGACCCCGCGTCGGACGGGCCCGTACCGCCGTCGCTGCTCGCGGCGGCGGGGGATCCACGCTACAAGGGCGCGCCCGTCCGCCTGACCGTCGACGGCCGCGAGGTCATCGCGGTGATCGGCGGGGAGAGCGGTGATCCCGAGCAGTGGTGGGCCGCGATCCGCGGTCTCGAATTAGGAGCGCCTCGTGATCCGCCTTGAGCGAGTTTCCCTGCCGGAGGGGCTCAGGGTCCTCCTGCACCGGGATACCGATGGCGACCTGGTCATCTACGTGTCCGACGCGCTCGACGCCAAGCGTCAGCGGGCCGCCGTGGTCGAGGCGATCCGGGCCTCGCGGCGCACGGGCTGGCAGGCTGGGCTGCCCCCGGCCGGGATCGCGTTGTTCCTGGCGGCCCGTTCATGGCTGGGGCGATCGGCAAAGGTGCTTCGCGCCCGGCCAGCGGCGTGGGTGCCGGCCGCGACGGCGATAGTGGTGGGCGCCTCGGCCGCAGGGATCCTCCTGGTTCCCACGCCGGGCCGGCCTGGCGCGCCCGCGCCCGCCGCGGCGCCGCCCGCCAGCAGCGGCCCGGCCGCGCCGCACCAACCAGGCACGCAGCCGCGCGTGCGGCCCGGGCATCGGGGCCAGGCGCAGCCGGTGGCGTCGAGGCCGTCGGCGCCGTCGGCCGGGCGCTCCGCGTCGCCCGGGCCGTTAGGCGGGCAGCCGCTGGCCCCGCTGTCGCCCACGCCCGCCCCCGCTCCGTCGTCGGCGCCCACCGCTGCTCCGCCGCTGCCGTCGACTCCCGCGCCGCCGCCGTCAACTGCCGCGCCACTGCCCGTGCCGCCGTCACCTGCTCCGTCGCCGTCGGGCGGCCATACGGGCTTGTGCATCATCGTGTTGGGCGTCCAGGTGTGCGTGCGTCTGTAGCCGGACCGCAGGGCGGATGGGGATGGCCGGCTGGCCGGGTCCACCGGGCGGATGAGGACCCCGGACCTCGCAAACTGGGGCTCGTCCCGTCCGTAGGCGGCAGAGCGGCTGGTTAGGGTGTGTCCCGTAGATCTCGGTGGATGCGGGCGCCATCCTCAGCCGGCAGGGCCAGGGTTGTTGGCGTGCCGGAATGACGGCCTCAGGCCTGGCGGCGCGCCGGCTCGTCGCGCTCGTCCTGCTGCTCGCGCCAGTTACGGGCGAGCGCGACCAGCCCGCGCACGACGTCAGGAGGCAGCCCGGGTGTCTCCGCGATGTGCTGCAGCGTCGGGTCGTCGTACTGCGGGCGGCCCGCCGCGGGCCGGATGGACGGCTCGCCACCGGCCAGGATCCGGCGGCATGACCCGGGTGCCCAGCCGAGATGGTTCTCGACCGCGCCGAGGGTGCTTGCGGACACGCGCTTACCGTTTTCGATCTTTCCGAGCGTACGATCGGTGACGCCGGTCGCCGCGGCGAGCGCGCGGCGGTCCCGCATGCCGAGCGCGATGCGCCTCGCTACCACGTAGTCGCTGAGCCGCTTCCAGTCCTCACCTGCCATGTCCACATCCTGCCGGAAGAGGTTAGAAGAATCCATCCTATCTTCTGGCACAGAGTGGCAGCTAAGTGACCATACTGTCGAGTAATTTCAAGTTTTTTCTTCTTCGATACCACCAGTAGCCGCACCAGCTGCGGTTATCTTGACATCCTGTACTAAATCTTCCTAGACTGGGCGCAAGCTAAGCGTCGTGCCAGATCCTATTGAAGACGGCCGGCAGGCCGCGGCGAGGCCGGCACCTCTGGCGGGTGGGGGGCCCCGTACGCATGATCGACATGACCGCAGGCGAGCCGGAACACGCCACGCCACGCCGCCCGGACGCCGCCGGTACCGGGCCAGCGGACGCCGTGTCCGCGCCGCCCCTCACTGGCGCCGGGTCAGACGCCGACCAGGCGATCACGGCGCTTTACGGCACGCAGTACGCCGCGCTTGTCCGGCTCGCGGCGCTGCTCGTGGGCGAGGTCGGCGCCGCGGAGGAAGTGGCGCAGGACGCCTTCATCGCCCTGCACGGCGCCTGGCGCCTGCTGCGCGGTCGCCACAAGGCCCTGTCCTTCCTGCGCCAATCCGTGGTCACCGGGTCGCGGTCGGCGTTGCGGTTCACTGTGATCGCCGACCGGAACGCGCCCACGCTCGCGGCGGACATGCCCGACGCCGGCGAGGTCACGATGGCACCGGAACGCCCGGCGGGG
>DATFVJ010000110.1:0-11142 GCA_035260365.1 Streptosporangiaceae bacterium | reverse complement strand
AGCAGCGCCGCCGCCAGCCCGCCGTACATGGCCAGCCCGCCCAGGCGCGGCGTCGGAACCGCGTGCACATCGCGGTCCCGGACCTTCGGCAGCGCCCCGACCGCGATCGCGAACCGACGCACCAGCGGTGTCAGCAGGTAGGTCGTCGCGGCCGCGACGAGAAGCGTGAGCAAGTACTCGCGCACGACGCCAGCCTACGCGCCCGACGATCAGGACGTGCCCAACCCAGCGATCGGGGCGAGTGGGACCAGCGTTACCACACGTGCGAAAGGTGCATCATTTGGCGTGCGACGAGACGCCGTCAGCGGGCGGAGCAGGGTCGTCGCCGCCGCTTCCGGGGGGGCCACCGCTCGCGGTGTCACTACCAGGAACGGTGTCACCAGGAACGGTGTCACTACCAGAAGCGGGGGCGCCGGCCGCCTGCGGCGCGTCATCGCGCGCCTGCGCGGCCCTGCCAGCCCGGGGGGGCGACCCCCCGGACCCCCCGGTGTCGGCGGGCGCGGCGGCGCTGTCGTGGCCGGTCCCGGCGCTCACCGCGGTGTCAGCGTCGCTGCTGGCCGCGGTGTCGCTGCTTGGCTCGGTGCTTTCTACGATCGGTGCCACGGTGCGCAGCCGTTCGGCGGAAATCGCACCGGCACGCAGCAACCTCGGCACCGTACCCGTCAGATCGACGATCGACGACGGCACGCCGCCCGCGGCCGGCCCGCCGTCCAGGTACACCGCGACCAGATCACCCAGCTGCGCGGCGGCCTCCGCGACCGTAAGCGCGGGCGCCTGCCCCGACTTGTTCGCGCTGCTCACCGCCATCGGGCCGGTCTGTTTCAGCAGTTCGAGCGTGACCGGGTGCAGCGGCATCCGGACCGCGACCGTGCCCTTGGTCTCGCCGAGATCCCAGCTCAGCGTGCGGCTGGCCGGGCAGACCAGGGTCAGCGCGCCGGGCCAGAACTCGTCGATCAGGTCCTGGCCGTGCATGCCGAGGTCGTCGATGAGCGCGGCGGCGGCGCGGACAGAACCGACAAGCACCGGCGACGGCATCTGCCTGCCCCGGCCCTTCGCGGCCAGCATCGCGGTCACCGCGGCCGGCATGAACGCGTCCGCGCCGATCCCGTAGACGGTGTCGGTGGGCAGCACGATGAACTCGCCGCGGCTGACCGCCGCGGCCGCCGCTTCGATGCCCTCGGCGCGCTGCGCCGGGTCGGCGCAGTCGAATCGGCGGATCGCTGTGCTCACAGCGGCCCATCCTGCCATGTGGCCGGGACGTGTTCGCGGCTTGGCTCGTGCCACGAGTCCGCCTCGTGCTCCGCCGCCGCGCGGCGGGCGGTCACGAAACGGTCGCGGCCGGCCAGGTCTTTGTGGTTGCGCGTGTCACGCCAGCCGCTGGTCTCGGGGAACGTCCAGTAGACCGCGGCGCCCTGCGGGCTGCCGTGTTCGACGGCGACCAGGCCGCCTGGCCGCAGCAGCCTGGCGGCCGAGCGGGCCAGCTTTCTGACGGTGTCGAGGCCGTCGGGTCCGCCCCAGAGCGCGGTCGGCGGGTCGTACTCGCCGACTTCCGGCGGTACACCCGCGCCGTCCGGGATGTAGGGCGGGTTGCTGATGACGAGATCGACGGCGCCGTCAAGCTCGGGCAGCGCGGTCGCCAGATCCGCCGGGTGCAGCGCCACCCGCGGCGCACGGCCGCCAAATGCCTGCCTCGCGATGTTCCGCTCGGCCCAGGCGTGCGCCAGCGGCTCCGCTTCGACCGCGTGCACCCGCGCCCGCGGAACCTCCTGCGCGATGGCGAGCGCGATCGCCGCGCTGCCGGTGCCGAGGTCCACCACGATCGGGTCGGCCGCGTCCATCGCGCGCAACTGGTCGATCGCCCAGCCGGTCATCACCTCGGTCTCGGGGCGCGGCACGAACACACCGGGGCCGACCTCGAGCTCCAGGTACCTGAAATAGGCCCGCCCGGTGATGTGCTGCAGCGGCTCGCGGGCCTCGCGGCGCGCCACGTCGGCCCAGAACCGGGCGTCGAACTCGCTGTCGGGGACCGTGTGCAGCAGACCGCGGGTCACGCCGTGGACGTGCGCGGCGATCTGCTCGGCGTCGCCCCGCGGCGAGTCCACGCCGGCCGCGGCGAGCCGCGCGGCCGCGCGTGCGATCTCGTCGAGCAGCATGCTCACCGCCGCACGGCTCCGTGGCCGGGCTCGGCCGGCTGATGACCTGGCTGGCCCGCCTCGCCGATCCGCGCCTCCAGGTCCGCGTCGGCGAGCGCCTGGATGACACCGTCGAGGTCGCCGTCGATCACCTGGTCGAGGTTGTAGGCCTTGTAGCCGACGCGGTGGTCGGAGATGCGGTTCTCGGGAAAGTTGTACGTGCGGACCCGTTCTGAGCGGTCCACCGTGCGCACCTGGCTGCGCCGCTCGGCCGAGGCCTGAGCGTCCGCCTCCTGCTGCGCCTCGGCGAGCAGCCGGGCACGCAGGATTCGCAGCGCCTGCTCCCTGTTCTGGAGCTGGCTCTTCTCGTTCTGGCAGGACACCACGATCCCGGTGGGCAGGTGTGTCATCCGGACCGCGGAGTCGGTGGTGTTCACGCTCTGGCCACCGGGACCCGATGAGCGGAACACGTCGATCCGGAGGTCGTTCGGATCGATCTGGACCTCCACCTCGTCGGCCTCCGGAAGCACGAGGACGCCGGCCGCCGACGTGTGAATCCGGCCCTGTGACTCGGTGACAGGCACCCGCTGGACCCGGTGCACACCGCCCTCGTGCTTGAGCCGTGCCCAGACGCCTTCCGCGCCGCCCAGCCCGGCCGCGGAGCCGGCCGGGTGCGGGCGGCGGCCCGCCTTGACCGCGACCGTGACGTCCTTGTAGCCGCCGAGATCCGAAGGTGTGGCGTCGAGGATCTCGGTCTGCCAGCCGCGTCGTTGCGCGTAGCGCAGGTACATGCGCAGCAGATCGCCCGCGAAAAGCGCGGACTCCTCGCCGCCTTCGCCCGCCTTGACTTCGAGGATGACGTCCCTGCCGTCGGCAGGGTCGCGCCGCACCAGCAGCCGCTGAAGCCGTTCCTCGAGCTCGGCCCGGCGCGCGGCCAGCTGGTCGGCCTCGGCTTCGAAGGAGGAATCCTCGCCGGCGAGTTCCCTGGCGGTCTCGCCGTCGCCGACCGTCCGCTGCCACTCCTGGTAGGTCTGCACCACCGGGGTCAGCTCGGCGTAGCGGCGGCCCAGTGCGCGCGCCTTCGCCTGGTCGGCGTGCACGGCGGGATCGGCGAGCTCGCGCCCCAGGCGCTCATACTCGCTCACCAGCTCGCTGAGCTGGTCGAACACGGGTTCCTCCGATTGCGGTTGTCGATCCTGCCCGGCGCGTCCGGCCGGCGAACGGGTCCAGGTCGGTGCGCGGGTACGGGCCGGTGTTAGCCACCGGCCGGTACCCGGTCAGTCACCCGCGCCACAGTTTGTGGCCGGCGGCCCGTGAGCCGGCCGCCCGTTGGCCGTCGGCGGTGCGCCGGCGGTCGCGGCGCCGGTTACTTGCTGCCGGCGGTCTTCTTGCCGAACCGCCGCTCGAACCTGGCGACACGGCCGCCGGTGTCGAGGATCTTCTGCTTGCCCGTGTAGAACGGATGGCAGTTCGAGCAGATGTCCGCGTGGATCACGCCATTTTTGGCCGTGCTCCGCGTGGTGAATGTGTTTCCACAGGTACAGGTCACCGTGGTGACCACGTACTCGGGGTGAATATCAGGCTTCACGTCAAAAACTCCTGGTTTTCAGGCGGTCGCCGGGTCGCCGTGGGCCGCGTGTCGCTGGCCGCGACGGGTCCAGGCGTGAACCGGTACCGCATTATGTCGGCTTACCAGTCTGCCAGAGGATGGAACGCCGTGCGGGCGGCGGTGATTCCCCACTGTCTGGTCGGGCGGGACCGCCTCGCCTGCTCCCCTGGTCGGCTCCCCTGGTCGGCGAACGTCCCTGGCCTACGAGCTGATCGTGGTCTTCTGGACCTGGAGCAGGAACTCGGCGTTGCTCTTCGTCTCCCGCATCTTCTCGAGCAGCAGCTCGAGTGCCTGCTGCACGTCCAGGGCGTGCAGCACCCTGCGGAGCTGCCACACCACCTTGAGCTCCTCCGGCGACATGAGGATCTCTTCCTTGCGGGTACCCGACGCGTCCACGTCCACCGCGGGGAAGACCCGCCGGTCGGCAAGCTCGCGGCGCAGCCGGAGCTCCATGTTGCCGGTGCCCTTGAACTCCTCGAAGATGACCTCGTCCATCCGTGAGCCCGTCTCGATGAGCGCGGTGGCCAGGATGGTCAGTGAGCCGCCATTTTCGATGTTGCGCGCCGCGCCGAAGAACCGCTTCGGCGGGTAGAGCGCGGTGGAGTCCACGCCGCCGGAGAGAATCCGGCCGCTCGCGGGGGCCGCCAGGTTGTACGCCCGGCCGAGCCGGGTGATGGAGTCGAGCAGCACGACCACGTCGTGGCCCATCTCGACCAGCCGCTTCGCCCGCTCGATGGCAAGCTCGGCGACGGTCGTGTGGTCCTCGGCCGGCCGGTCGAACGTGGAGTGGATCACCTCGCCCTTCACCGAACGCTGCATGTCGGTGACCTCCTCAGGGCGCTCGTCGACGAGCACGACCATGAGGTGGCATTCGGGGTTGTTCTTGGTGATCGCGTTGGCGATCGCCTGCAGGATCATCGTCTTGCCCGCCTTGGGCGGCGACACGATCAGGCCGCGCTGGCCCTTGCCGATCGGGCTGACGAGATCGATGATCCGCGTGGTCAGGCCGAGCGGGTCGGTTTCGAGGCGAAGCCGGTCCTGCGGGTAGAGCGGCACGAGCTTGCTGAAGTCGGGGCGCCCACGCGACTGCTCGGGGTCAAGGCCGTTGACCTTGTCCAGCCGGACGAGCGCGTTGAACTTCTCCCTGCGCTCGCCCTCACGCGGCTGGCGGACGGCGCCCTCGATCACGTCGCCCTTGCGCAGCCCGTACTTGCGGACCTGGGAGAGCGACACGTAGACGTCGTGCGGGCCGGGCAGGTACCCGGAGGTGCGCACGAACGCGTAGTTGTCGAGGACGTCGAGGATGCCCGCGATCGGGATGAGCACGTCGTCCTCTGCGACCACCGGCTCGCCGTCCGGCCGGTCCCTGCGGTTGCGGTTACGGTTGCGGAAGCGGTCGCGATCCCTGCGCCTGCGGCCCTGGCCGTCGCCGTCGTCATCGGGCCTGGCGGCCTGCTGATCGCCGCCGCGGCCAGCCGCGGCGGCGTTCTGGTCCCGGCCCTGCTGCTGGTCGCGGCCCTGCTGGTCGCGCCGCTGTGTGTCGTCCCGCCGGTTGTTGTTACGGCGCCTGCGGTCGCCGCGCTGCTCGTCGGCGTGCTGGTCGTCGGCGTGCTGGTCGCCGCCGCGTGGCGCCTCGCCGTCGGCGGCGTCAGCGGCTCGCGTGTCCCCGGTCTGCGGGGCGGCCGCGCCCGCGGCCTGGCCGAATCCCGCCTGGCCAGCCCCTGACTGGTCGGCCCCTGACTGGCCGGAGCCCGCCGCGGCTTCCGTCTGCGGGCCGCTGAACGTCGTGACAGCGATAGCTGTCTGAGGTGCCCCGGGCGGCGCGGCGAATCCCGTGTGCTCCCCCGTGCGGTGCCGGTCAAAGCTGAGCTGTTCGTCCCCGGCCCCTGTATTGGCACCGTGGTCAGCAGACATCGATGTATCTGGTTGCATAGTGTCCTGCTCATCGGGACGAGGGTCGCCGGCTCCCGCAGGCGAGCCCCGCTTGGCTGAGTTTGAATCGGTGGCGCCGGACCGGTAGCCGGCCGGCGCGCGGCTGGCACTGGCCGTGGCCGGTGCCGCAATTGAACTCCCCTGATCCAGGACCCTCCCATCACTGGCGGGCTCGTCCAAGATGGCCCGCGCCTGGATCGATTCAATGAGCTGGCTCTTGCGCATGCGCCCGGTCCCGCTGATGCCAAGGGACTGGGCGAGCCGCTGCAGCTCGGGCAGCAGCATCGACGACAAACCGGTTCCGGACCGGCGCCGCGGCCTGGTCGCCGCGGTGGAAGCCTCGCCCGGAGCCTCGCCGGGGTTCCCGGCCGAGGCGGGGGTAGCCTCAGGCATGTCTGCCGGGCCGGTGAGGAGTTCGGTGGTGTCGCTCACTAAGCGTCCTTCCCAGGGAGCGGGTTCCGGTCACTCGTGCGACCAGTTGACCCGGTGGTGCGGTACGGCCGGCATGCCCGGCCGCGTTCTGCCATGCCCGTGATGTCGAAGACGCCCTTTCCTGCGGCGGCGAGTGCGACCTGCCGCCAGGTGTAAGGACCCCAACCGCGGCTACCGCGGCGGAATCCGGGTACGGCCAGATCATCGGGGAGGTTTGCTCGGTCAGATCTCCCAGGCCCGATCCACTCACCACGCCATTGCCGCGTCCAGATGGTCGCGGATACGGCCCAGTGTCGTGGTTTACCTGCGGAGGCCACCCCCACGGCGCGACGACCCTGCCGGCCGGGCAGTAAGTGGCTGACGAGCACCTGCCCCGCAACGGGGCATCTGGCGCAGCACTCAGCCTAACACCACGAGAGGCCACGGTATTCCCTCGAAAGTTGTCCGTGTGTCGCGGAAGAAGACGGACGATCTTGCGGTTCCGGCGACGCAGCGCTGCCCGGCCGCTCCTGCCCCAGGCCGCGTCCAGGCCACGCCTTGCGCGGCGCATTGCTGGATGTGGCGTCGGGAGGGCCGGACTGAACGCTGGCACCTTGCCTGTCGACGTCCAGGGGGCTTACGAGCCATCCATTACCCGTTTCCTTGACGATTGAACCAAGTACACCCAAGCCAGCGGAAGACTCCGCGGCAGGAAATGCGAGGACGGACGGCCCGGCACCGGATACCACCGCAGGTATCCCCGCGCCGCGAAGACGGTTGACGAGGCCGGCCGTGTCCGGCATGACCGGCGCGCGGTACGGCTGGTGCAGCAGGTCCTGCGTCGCGGCGAGCAGCACGGCCGGCGCCGCGGTGAGCGCCGCGACGAGCAGCGCGCTGCGGCCAACGTTCGTCGCCGCGTCGGCGTGCCTCACGGTCTCCGGCAGCACCTTCCTGGCCTGCGCGGTGGCGAGCGCGTTCGGCGATATGCACACCACCGGCTTGATCTCGGGCAGCGGGGACAGCCGGACCAGGCGCGGGCCGCCGTCCTCGAGCCAGGCGATGGTGAGGCCGCCGACCAGGCACGCGGCGACGTTGTCCGGGTGGCCCTCGATCTCCGCGGCGAGCGCGTAGACCTCGGCGTCGGTAAGGCCCGGTTTCTCATCACCCGGTTCCCCGGCACCCGGTTCCGCGGCACCCGGTGCGCCGCGGCCCGCAAGCAGCGCACGGGCGGCCACGACACCAGCCACGATCGCGGCGGCGGACGAGCCGAGCCCGCGTCCGTGCGGTATCCGGTTGACGCAGCGGAGCGCGAGGCCGGGCGGCTGGCTGCCCGCGGCGGCGAACGCGGCCCGCATGGCGCGCACGATCAGGTGGCCCTCGCCAGCGGCGGCGGTGTCCGCGCCCACACCGGACACCTCGACCGACAGGCCGCCGCGCGTCGCGCGGACCTCGAGTTCGTCGTGCAGTGCGAGCGCGAGGCCGAGCGCGTCGAAACCCGGTCCCAGGTTCGCGCTCGTGGCGGGGACCCGCACCATGACAGCCTCTGCAGGCCAGCTCATCGCTTCCTCGGGGAACGTGCCAGTGTGAACAACGGCGCCGCCGTAGCGCCGGTCTCCTCGTGGCCAGGCCGCGGCGCCCAGCCCTGCCACCACGCGGCAGCCGCTGTGTCTGCCCGGGGGGGCGACCCCCCGGAACCCCCCGATGCGCCGTTCCGGCGCCACCCTGCGCAACCGTACTCTGCCTGCCCGGGGGCGACCCCCCGGAACCCCCCGCTGCGCCGTTCCGGCGCCACCCTGCGGCAGCCGTTATGGATCATAATCCCGAACGGCGGCGCTAGGTGACGCCAGGCCTTGCGGGTGCGGAGCGCCTCAGGCCAGGCCGAGCGAGGCGGCCGCCGCGCCCGCGTCCACCGGAATCACCGGTGGTGTGGGCGCACCCGACACCGCCCAGTCAGGCTCCTTCAGCCCGTTGCCCGTGACGGTACAGACAACGCGGGAACCTACCGGGACCTGGCCATTCTCACAAGCCTGCAGCAGGCCGGCCACGCTGGAAGCCGACGCGAGCTCCACGAAGACCGCCTCCTCGCGCGCGAGGAGGCGGTACGCGGCGAGAATCTGGCGGTCGGTGACGGCTTCGATCCTTCCGCCGGATTCGTCCCTCGCCGCCTCCGCGAGGTGCCAGGAGGCCGGGTTGCCGATCCGGATCGCCGTCGCGATCGTGTGCGGGGAAAGCACCGGCTCGCCTCGCACGATCGGCGCGGCGCCGCTGGCCTGGAAGCCGAACATCCGCGGCCGGCGCCCGGTCCTGCCCATCTTTGAATACTCAGTGTATCCCTGCCAATACGCGCTGATGTTTCCGGCGTTCCCCACCGGCAGGCAGTGCACGTCGGGCGCATCGCCCAGATCGTCGACGATCTCGAATGCGGCGGTCTTCTGTCCCTGCAGGCGGTAGGGGTTGACGGAGTTGACCAGTGCCACGGGATAGTCGACGGCCAGCTTCCGCGCCAGTTCCAGGCAGTCGTCGAAGTTGCCGTCCACCTGCAGCAGACGCGCGCCGTGCACGAGTGCCTGGGCGAGCTTGCCAAGCGCGATCTTGCCGCGCGGCACGAGCACGGCGCAGGTGAGCCCGGCCCGGGCCGCGTAGGCGGCGGCGCTCGCGCTGGTGTTGCCCGTCGAGGCGCAGATCACCGCCTTGGCCCCATCCTGCATCGCCCGGCTGATCGCCACGGTCATGCCGCGGTCCTTGAACGACCCGGTCGGGTTGAGGCCCTCGACCTTGAGCAGCACGTCGCAGCCCGACCGCGCCGACAGCCGCGGCGCGGGCAGCAGCGGGGTGCCGCCCTCCCGCAGGGTCACGACGGGGGTGTCCGCCGTGACCGGCAGCAGGCCGCGGTACTCCTCGATCACCCCGCGCCAGTGGGGGCGCGCGGGCGCGGGGTGATCTCCCGCCTGCGGCCCTGCGACAGCGTCCCGCACCGACCTTGCGGCCCCGTTCATCTGCCGTCCCTTCTCGCGCCAATCATCGGCCGTTCCGCCGCGCCAATCATTGGCTGTCCTCCCCCTCGACCCGCATCACGCTGGCCACCGCCCGGACCACGTCCATCGCCCGCAGGTCATCGACTGTCGCGGCGAGCGCCGCGTCCGTCGCCTGGTAGGTGACGATGACAAGCTGCGCGTCGTCTCCGTGCCCGTCCTGGCGGACCGCCTGGATGGACACCTCGTGCACGGCGAAGGACTCGGCGATCCTCGCCAGCACGCCCGGCCGGTCGGCCACGTCGAGTGCCACGTGATACTTGGTCAGCGTGTCACCAATCGGCCGGACCGGAAACCCGGCGTAGGTTGTCGCGTCCGGGCCACGGGTGCCCGCGAGCCGGTTACGCGCCACCGCGACGATATCGCCGAGCACGGCGCTCGCGGTGGGCGCACCGCCGGCGCCGGCGCCGTAGAACATCAGCCGCCCGGCTGACTCGGCCTCGACGAACACCGCGTTGTACGCCTCACGCACCCCGGCGAGCGGATGCTCGCGCGGGATCATCGCCGGATGGACCCGGACCGATATGCCCGCATCGCCGCGCTCGCAGATGGCGAGCAGCTTGACCACGCAGCCGAGGGCGCGGGCACTCGCGATGTCGGCCGCCGTCACCTCCGTGATGCCCTCACGGTGCACGTCCGCCGCGGTCACCGGGGTGTGGAAGGCCAGGCCCGCCAGGATCGCCGCCTTCGCCGCGGCGTCGAAGCCCTCGACGTCCGCGGTCGGATCCGCCTCCGCGTAACCGAGCGCCTGCGCCTCGTCGAGCGCGTCGGAAAAGCCGACGTTGCCGGAGTCCATCCGGTCGAGGATGAAGTTGGTGGTCCCGTTGACGATGCCGAGCACCTGGCGCACGTGATCGCCCGCCAGGGACTCGCGCAGCGGCCGGAGCAGCGGGATGGCGCCCGCGACCGAGGCCTCGTAGTACAGGTCCGCACCCCACTCGCGGGCCGCGCCGTGGATCGTGGCGCCGTCCTCGGCGAGCAGCGCCTTGTTGGCGGTGACGACGGACTTGCCGGTCTTCATGGCGGCGACGAGCAGCGACCGGGCAGGCTCGATGCCCCCGATGACCTCGACCACGATGTCGACGTCGGGCCGCGTCGCCAGTTCCATCGCGTCCGTGGTCAGCAGCGAGGGCGCGACCTCGACGGACCGTTTGCGCGCGGGGCGGCGTACCGCCACGCCGGCCAGCTCGAGCGGTACGCCGATCCGTGCGGTGAGGTCATCGGCCTGCTCGCCGAGCAGCCTGACCACCTCGGAGCCGACCACTCCGCAGCCGAGCAGCGCCACCTTCAGCGGCTCCACCGCAGCATCGCTCCCTTCAGGCTGTCCCGCACATCCGCCCCAGGCGGCTGTCCCACACCCGGCGTCTCAGCTTGACGTCTCCAGCTTGACGTCTCCAGCTTGACGTCGCACCGGTGTCTGACCGGCGTCTCACCCGACGTCAAGCCGCATCAGGTCGGCATCGGTCTCCCTGCGGATGATGATCCTGGTTGCCCCCGCGCGGACCACGGCGACGGCCGGGCGGGGTATGTGGTTGTAGTTGCTCGCCATCGACCGGCAGTACGCCCCGGTGGCGGCGACCGCGACCAGGTCGCCCGGCGCGAGGTCGGCCGGCAGGTAGAGGTCGCGGACCACGATGTCCCCGCTCTCACAGTGCCTGCCGACCAGCCGCGACAACATGGGTGGCGCCGCGGATTCACGCGAGGCGAGCACGCACGTGTACTCGGCGTCATAGAGCGCCGTACGGATGTTGTCGCTCATGCCACCATCGATGCTCACGTACGCCCGCAGGCCGTCGACATCCTTGACGGTGCCGACTTCGTACAGCGTAACCGTGCCGGGCCCGGCGATCGCCCGGCCGGGCTCGACGGTGAGGCGGGGCGGCTCGAGCCCGGCGGCGCGGCTTTCGCGCAAGACGATCGCGTGAATGTTCTGCGCGATCTCCTTGACCGAGGCGGGATCGTCCTCGCGCGTGTAAGCGATCCCGTAGCCGCCGCCGAGGTCCAGTTCGGCGATGCGGACGCCGAG
>DATFVJ010000109.1:0-13978 GCA_035260365.1 Streptosporangiaceae bacterium | reverse complement strand
CCGATCCACTTCGCCGGCGAGCACACGTCGCTCAAACACGCCTGGATCGAGGGCGCGCTCGAATCAGCGGTCCGCGCCGCCTCGGAGGTGAACGAGTCACGCTGACCGCCCATGCCTGGCCAGATCACCCAGCGCAGCCGTTCGGGACAAATGATCCATAACGGCTGCTGAGCAAGGATGTCAAGGTCAGAGGGCATATGATCTTGAAATGTCAACATGGTGTCAACATCCTGCCCTGAATCATCGAGGTTAGCCTCACAGCAGAGACCTGGCCGGCCCGGAGACACTGCGAGAACCAGCGCCGCATGTCCCCATGGATTAAAGGTTTGACCTTGCGTGCAGGCGTAAACCGACTGAATGTCCTGCGCGTCTTGTGCGTGACCGACAGTCTTACTCGTGCGCCGAAGGGTTGTCATGCCCGTCATGCGAGGATGGGCCATCGGTGGCCCAGCGCCGAGGATGAGAGGAGTGGTAGGGATGACTCGATTGCGAGTTGGAGCATCGATCCTTTTCGCGGCCAGTGCAATGCTGCTCGGCACGGTGCTGATCCCGACAGCTGCCAGCGCCGATCCCATTTCGGGCGCGATTTTCACGACCGACGTGACTGGGACGGAGGTCAATGCCAACCAGTACGCGGCCAAGCCGGACGTCTACCTAAATGGAGGACCCGGACTCAACGCACCGATTGGTGCCGCAGGACTCTCACCTGATGGCACGTACGTCTTCCAGGTGACCGATCCGTCGGGGAAGGTGCTGCTGTCCCAGGACCCCGCCCAATGCCGCGAAGTGACTGTGGCCAACGGTGTCATCACCGGCACGGCCGGGCCATGCCCACACGCCACAGGAGGGACGATCACCCAAGGCTCTATAACCTCGATAACCGTGCAGCTTTGTACACCGCCGGATCCCGGAAGCTGTTTCAACGACACGCCGAACAACGGCGGCGTCTACAAGGTTTGGATGACCCCGCTCGCCCAGTACGGTTGTGACGTCACCGTGGTCGACTGCGGCAACAGCGGGGGCTTTAAGCATGGCTTCCTGCCGAGCGATTCGAAGACCGACAATTTCAAGGTGAAAAGCGTGCCCATCCGCGAGATCGACACGCAGTTCGCTGGATCGGACGGGCAGCTCATCGACGGCCTCGGTGTGATCTGGGCCGATCCTCTCGGAGCAACGAACCAGAAGTGGTCGGAGTACAACCCCAGTGTGTTGGCTTACCACGAGGCTCATGTCGAGGCCGTGGAACCGGGTACCCACTACATCACCATTTACAACCAGCCTGGATGCACTGTCACAGGAGTCTCGTTGCGCGGTGGCAATTTCAGCGCCAACGGTCCGACAACCGTGCCGGTGAAGATCCCCGGTGGTACTTGGCCGATCTCGGTCCACATCGATGTGACCTGCGCCTGAGCCTGAAGTCAGGATTGGCCGAATCCCCGCCTTACCCTCGCGGGGATTCGGCCAAACACCCTCCTGTCTTGCGAAGAAGTCTCGTCGAGCGGGTTTTTTTGAACATTTCTAGACAGTCCTTTGGTGGGCTTAGTGGTTCACCCGTTCAGTGACCCGGCCCATGTGGCTCCCACGGGGGCGGCGCGCCAGGGACGTAGATCCACGCGTGCGGCGTCGTCTGCTTCACCCGCACCTTCATCGGCGTGAAAACAGCGGGATCGACAAGTGTTGGATGGCGGCGTATGACGCATTCGTACAGGTAGTCAGAGGCGATGAACGCCAGCTCGGCGCCAGACGCGGCGAGCCTCTGCTTGAGCGGCGGCGCGTCAAGGAGCCGGAACAGGTGGTTCACGGCGTCGCCAACGAAGCCATGGCCGTCATAGCGGACGAGGCCAATATGGGCCGCGGCACGGAGCTGGATGCGGGCGGCTTGGCACGACATCCGGTTGTGGCGGCGAATATGTCCTCGCAGGCGTTCAAGGAGCGGATCAACGAGCCCCGCCGCCCCGATGGCGGCGGGGATCACGATGAGCGCGCCGTCACCCCGGTCTTCATGCAGACAACTGGGCCACGGTACGCCCGATCCATTGAAGGCGGCCTCCAATATCTGATACAGCGCGTTGTGTATCCACTCCTGAATGTCATCGTCTCGCTCGGGACTGGTGAACCCGGCGATGTCGACGGCGAACAGGCCGCACATCTGTGTCTCGGCTAGTGCGTTCACGACAGATCTCCCGCGCGACAGCCGGTCCTCGACTGCCCGAAGACCACCTGGCTCTAGCCTTGCACCGTGCATCGTAACGTGCATGCGCACGTGCAAACCTCTCAGTTATAGTTCAGTTACTCCGGTACGAAGCCGCTGGCCACCAACTCCGGTAGGTGCATACGGTCAACCGCGGGCGCAACCGTATGCTGGCGACAGCCCTCCTGGAGACTCGATTCCTGCTGGGTCGCCGAGGTCGGCCCGAACCACGCCGCGCCGGGGCCTGGACGATGCCGGGTCATCGCCGTCGTGCCGTCGCGGCCGCGCGGCCACGAACTGAAAGCTGCCAGGAACCGCAGGGAAAGATAGCCAGCTTGTGGCCGAGATAGCCGATGAGGCGCGGAAGCGGATGCCATGCGATCCGGCGGGAACGGGTGAGCGCCACCCGCCGGGAGCGGATATTCCAGCCGGGCGGCTCTGGCGGCGGTCCGCGCTGCGGATCTTCCTGCTCTGGGCGCCGGTCCTCGTCTACCAGGCGGCGAGCGGGCCGCTCGGTCTCGTCCGGGGCGCATCACCGCTTGGCAGTTTGCTGCTCGCAGCGTGCCTGTGCGTGGCGGCCTTTCTCACCTGCCACCTGCTCGCCAACGGCCGCTGGTGGCTGTGGCTGCTGCCCACGCTCGCACCGCCGCTGCTCTTCGCCGCGGTGCCCGCCGCCCTGCTGGCGGCCGCGCTGCTCGCGGCCGCGCTGGGTGCGGGTGGGCCCGCGCCGGGCCGCAGCCTGGCCCTCGCGGGCGCCGCGCTGGTCGTCGCGATGCCGGAAAGCGGGCTGCGGGCCGGCTTCCTGCGGCGGCGCAGCGCCCCCGGGGCCGCCGCGGACGCGGTCCGGATCGTGTCGTGGAACACCTACTACTGGCACCAGCACGACGACCCGGAGCGCTTCTACGCGTACCTGCGCGGCCTGGATGCCGACGTCTACCTGCTGCAGGAGTACATCTATCACGTGGGCAACTGGCGCTTCAGGCCGCTGGACGACGACGCGCGGCTGTTCGCCCGCTTCCCGGACTACCAGGTGGCGGTGCACGGCCAGCTGGTGACCATGTCCCGCCTGCCCGTGGAGGGCACGCCCACCGCGCTGGCCGCAGAAGTCCTCCGCGTGGACCTGCGGCTCGCGCCGGGCGGGACCGTGCTTTCCACCTACAACCTGCACATCCCGGTGCAGCTCGGCCCGTTCAGCCCGTTCAGCCGGCTCTTCTACCGCGTGGTGCGCGAGCGTGCCAGGGAGCGCGACGAGCAGTACGGTGCGCTCGTACGTGACATAGCCGGGAACCGGGAGGCCGTGATCGTGGCTGGCGATTTCAACGCCAGCCCGATCGTCGGCGACGTGCACCGGCTCGAGCTTGCCGCCACGGACGCGATCCGGGCGAGCCATTCCCTGTACCCGGTCTCGTGGAACTGCCGCCGCCGGCTGCTGAAGCTCTGGCGCCTGGACTGGGCGTTCGTCTCCGGCGGTGCGCGTGTCCACCGCTATGAGTTCGTCGATCCGGGCGGCAGGTCGGATCACTGCGTCCAGCGGCTGCTCGTGACCGTCGACCAACCGGAGCCGCGGCCGGAACTGCGGCCCGCCAGCGCGAGGTGATCAGCCAGTGGCTTCCGGCGCCGCCGCCAGCGTCGTGTCGTAGAGCCGGCGGAACCTGCCCGAGACCAGCCACTGCGCCGCGCCGATCAGGACCGAGCTCGCGATGACGAGGTTCACCAGGAAGTGCACGCCGACGAAGAACGCGGCGAACGCGGGCCTGCGCGTCGCGAACACGAACCTGTACATTCCGGCGTCGCAGGCCAGCGACGCGGCGACCAGCAGCAACGGCGCCGCGGCCCAACCGGGCCCGAGCACGATGGGCAGTGGCAGCGCGGCGACGGCGAACAGCGCGGCCAGCGAACCCCACGCCCGCGTCGACGTCTCGTAGCCGCTCGCGAACCTGCGTTTTCTGGCGTAGAGCGGAACGCGGAGCCGGCCGCGGTGGAAGAGCTTGCGCAGCAACGGCCGCAGCTCGCGATCATGGTCAAGACGCCCGTGGATCGACGACGTGCTCAGCAGGGTGTACCGCTGGTTGAGCCGGTAGCCGTAGTCGACCTCCTCTGTGTACCGCAGTTGCGGGTTGAACGGGCCGATCTCGGCGAAGACGTCAGCGCGAATCGCGCACATCGCGGACCACAGGAAGGAGATCGGCCCCTCCGAGTCGATCGTCCAATAGTGATGCTGCAGCGCACGGTATTCCTTGACCCTGCTGTCCCTGGTCAGCGGTTCTGGCTCGTCGATGCCGCATACC
Source organism: Streptosporangiaceae bacterium (assembly GCA_035260365.1). Lineage (GTDB taxonomy): Bacteria > Actinomycetota > Actinomycetes > Streptosporangiales > Streptosporangiaceae > DATFVJ01. The sequence goes on along the minus strand of DATFVJ010000109.1, from coordinate 9,499 downwards.
GCGCCGATGCGCGGGTCCTGCTCGAGCGCCGCGACGGCGTTGGCCACGGCGTCGGGCGCGAGCGCGGTGTCCGCGTCCACGAAGAAGAAAACCTCGCCCTTGGCCACGCTGGCTCCGGTGTTACGGGCGACCGCGGCGCCGCTGTTGACCCGGGTGCGTACCACCGTCACCCCAGCGGACTGCGCTATCCGTACGGAGTCGTCGGTGCTGCAGTCGTCGGCGACCACGATTTCCAGTGGGGAATACGTCTGCTCCCTGACGGCCTCGAGGCACAGCGGCAGCGGCTGTGCGCCGTTGTAGTTCGGCACGATGACGGTGACCAAGGGTGAGCGCTCGTTCATGGTTATCTCATCTCTGGATCGAGTTCTGTCTGCTCCGCCCGCCCAGCCGATAAGGCACGGCCGCGCTCGCACGGCCGCGCCTCATCGGCTGGGCAGCGAGACGAGCACGTCTTGCAGGCTGTGGGTGGACATGCCGTGTGGATCACGTATGTCGTACTGGCGGACGCCCACGGCTGGCGTCGTGAAGGTCAGGTCCACCCGCCAGAGCGCCGGACCGAAAAATGCGAACGTGGCCGGGTACGGTGACCTGCTGCGGGTGGCCGCGTCCGTCAGGCTCCCGAGGCGCAGATCGCCGCCATCGGGCTGGGTGTTGAAATTTCCTGACGCGAGCAGCGGGTGCGGGTTCTTGCTTATGTCGGCGCGCAGGCGAGTGAACTGGGCCCGCCGCGCGACGTCGAGCCCGCGTACGTTGCGGAAGAACGTGGGTGTCAGGGGTACGACGTTGAGGTAGAACCGGTCGAAGAAATGCACGTTGTAGACCGAGAAGATGCGCCCGCCGATCCGCAGGTCGGTGCGCAATGCGCTGTACTTCCAGCCCTTGAGGAAGTAAATGTTGGCCGTACCAGCTGGCGGCGCGGGATTTGTCTCGAATGCGGCGCTGGCCGCGACGGGGAAGCGTGAGATCGTCAGGAGGTCACCCGCGGTCGCGAAATAGTAGCCGGGAAACGCGGACCGAAGCCGCTGGCTGTCGTCGACGAGGCGCGGCGGCCCTGACGCCGGGTGCGCGTAGTCCTGCAGCAGGTAGACGTCGGCGTGCTGCCCGGTGAGGTAACGGTAGAAGCGGCCGGGGTTGCCGCCCGTGTCCCATTGCAGGGTGTCCCACGACGCGACGCGGATGGCGCCGGGAGGTACCGTGCCGCCGGCGCCGCCCCGCAGCGCGCGCAGGTTCAGCCCCGACTGGCCCGCGCCGAGGACGAGGGCGCCGAGCGCGAGTAGGGTCACCCACCAGCGGGTGCGCCTGGCCAGCGCTTGGCGGCGCACCGTCAGGGCGGCGACGGCGGCGAGCAGGGCGAGCGGCAGCAGCAGGTAAACCGCCGGGGGCATCAGGTCCGGGATGTCCCACAGCCAGGTGCGGCCGCTGAGCGCCAGGTGCAAAACGATCAATCCGAGCGCCGCGGCCGCGAGGCTGACGAGTATCCGGTCTGGCCGTGGCAGCGCGGACCGGGCGAGCAGCAGCATCGTGATCGCCGCGAGCACGACGAGCGGCCCGGCGAAGAACAGCAGCAGGGGCAGCGGATCGGGAATGCCCCAGAGCCAGAAGCTGCCGGTGACGACCTGGTGGGCGAACGCCACGAGCAGCCAGCCGAGCAGCACGCCGAGCAGCCAGCGGAGCAGCACGCCGAGCAGCCAGCGGAGCAGCACCCGGCCGGTCCGGCGCGCGAGTTGCTCACCCGCCGCCCGCCGGCCGGCCGTCGGCGGCGGCTCACCGCGCCCGCTGGCCGCGGTGTGCCCGCTGGCCGCCGTGCGGGCAGTCCGGCGCACGTGAGCTTGGCTTGCGGTCATGTAGCGGCCTTCCCCGCGGCGCTGTCACACGCGGCCGGGGGCTGCTCGATGATCCGCAGCCAGAAGGAGGCCGGCCCGTACTCTTCGGCGAGCGAGATCTTCCGCCACAGCGGCTCGACCGCGGCGCGCAGTTCCCCGTCGCCGTGGACGAATGCGTTGGGCAGTTCCACGTCGAACCGGCTGGGGTTGGCGAGCAGGAACGCGGCGAGCAGGTACTGCTCGGAGTAGTAGCGCCAGCGCCACCCGGGCGGGTAGTCGCGGGGCAGCATGATGTCATGGATGTGCACAAGCACGCCGGGCCGCAGGCGCGGCAGGACCTCGAAGAAGAATACGGTCACGTCCGAGCCCATGAAGACCCGGTGTGATCCGTCGAAGAACACGATGTCGCCCGCGTCGAGACCGGAGAAGACGTCCAGGTCGGTCTGTTCGAGCGGGCTGCGGACGGTCAGGTCACACAGCGCGTCGATGTGCGCCCGCGGCACCGGGTCGATCGAGGTGATGTGGGTGCGCAGGCTGTGGTCGTCGATGGCGCGCCTGGCGAACTTGGTCGAGTTGCCCGAGCCGATCTCGACGAACCGCCGCGGGTTGGTCTCGGCGAGGAAGCCGTAGAGCGCAAGCGCGTCGAGCGGCGGCAGCCAGCCGTTGTCCCAGTACGGTCCGCTGCCTTCCTTGTGGTCCCGCAGGGGAATGGCGGCCAGCCAGGAGCTGTGGGCCAGGAAGCCTTCGAGCCGCTCCGCGTAACGCGCGCGGTTCCGTCCGAGCAGTGCCGCGATCTCCGGATGCTCCGGGCGGCCGTGGCCGAACCGCGGCTCCGGGCGCATCGGGTGGTCGATGAAGATCGGCCGGCGCAGGCCGAAGGCCGACAGGACAAGCCCGTGCAGCGCCGGGTGCTCCTCGAGCCAGAGCAGCGGGCGCTCGGCGATGGGCACGGCCCTGAGCAGTTCGAGCCGGTCCTGCTGGGTGGCGTCCACCAGCCCCTTGCGGATCCTCCTGGCCAGCTGGCCCGGGCGCCAGCGGTACGGCGCCGGCGGCGCCGTGTTGCTTGCTGATGTCATGACGGATAGATCCCTTCCGGTTGCTGTTTGGCGTCGTGGGATGGACGGGGGTGCGCCCGGCCGGTCCAGGCCAGCCAGCCGAGGACGGCGGCGGTGGACACCAGGTCGGCCGCGGTGGTCAGGACTCGGCTGATGGCGATCAACGTGACAAGGCCGGGGCCGGTGAGCAAGGTGGCGAGGGTGAGGACGAGCACGACCTCACGCACGCCAAGGCCGCCCGGCATCACCACGGTGAACAGGCCGGCCACGACGGACAGGGCGAAGCCGCCGATGCCCACCGTCAGCGCGCCGGCCGGGTTCGCGCCGAGCGCGACGGCGAGCACGACGATGTGCATGCCGGTGATCAGCCAGCCGACGGCCATCAGCCCGGTCACCGCGAGCAGGGTGCGCCGTCCGGGCAGCGGCACCGGCTTGCCGCCGCGGCGCAGAATCCGCTGCGCCAGCCCGAGCAGCTTGCCGAGCAGGCCGGGTGCGGCCACCGGGACCAGCGCGGCGGCCAGGATCGGCAGCAGGATCCACCAGATCGCGTGCGCCGCGACGAGGCGGGGCAGGGCAAGCAGCCCGATGCCGAGGCCAGCGACCACGGTCAGCCCCTGGCTGGCGCCGAGCGCCCCGGCCAGCCGCGCCGGAGGTTCGCCGAGCGGACGGGCCAGTGCGGCGTGCGTCACCGTCGGCCAGACGCCGCCGGGCAGGTAACGGGTGAGCCCGGCGAGGAAGAAGAGCCGGATCGCGGTGGTGGCGGCCAGCCGGGTGCCGAGGCGGGCCAGCAGGATCCGCCAGCCGAAGAATCCGGGCAGGCCGCCGGCCGCGGCGAGCGCCACCGCGATGAGGGCGTTCCACCAGCCCACCAGCCGCAGGTTGGCGGCCAGCCCGTGCCGCACCCGCCACAGCTCGTAACCGAGAAACGCCAGGGCGAGGACGTACGAGGCCGCGCGTAGCGCGGCGAAGACCCGCCGGCGGCTCGCCGCCGGCGTCACGGTGTCGCCATCCCGTGCAGCCGGCGAAATGACCGCGACGTCAGCCAGTGGGCGATCCCGGCGGCGGCACCGGCCGCGATGGCCAGGTTCACGACGAAATGCACCGCGAAGAAGAAGAACCAGAAGGCTGCGCCGCGGGTGCGGAACACGAACCGGTACAGCCGCCCGTCGACAGCCAGGCACGCGGCCACCATCGCCGCGGGCAGCGCCGCGGCCCAGGCAATGCTGCTCAGCAGCGCCGCGGGCAGGGTCAGCACGGCAAGCACCGCGGCGAGGCTCGCACCGGACTCCGACGAGCCGACCACGCCCCCCACGTTCCTGCGCTGCAGGAAGAACGGCACGTGCTGGTGGGTGCGGGTGAACACCTTCCGCAGCGCTATCCCGAGCGTGGCGTCGTCGTCGTGCCGGCCTCGGATGGCCGAGTCGAGCCGCACCTCGTACCGCTCGGTCAGCCGCTCGATCACCAGCAGACCCTCCGAGTGGATGAGCTGCGGGTCCCACGGCCCGACCTCGGCCCAGACGGCGGCCGGGACCGCGATGATGGCGCAGTTCAGGAAGCCGCTGACCGAGTTCTCACCATTGGTTTTCATCCAGTAGTGACGGAAGAGGTTGCGGTACTCCTTGACCAGGCTGTCGCGGGTCAGCGGGACGGTGTCGTAGTTGCCGCAGACCGCGCCGATCCTGGGGCCGGACCGCAGCACCTCCACCGCCTTCGCCACCGCGCCCGGGTCGAGCGCGACGTCGGAGTCGAGGAAGAACAGAATCTCACCGCGCGCGTGGGCCACCCCGAGGTTCCGCGCGGCGCACACCCCGCCGTTGGACGGTGGGCTGATGACCCGCACACCCAGCGACTCGGCGACCGCGACGGAGTCGTCGGTGCTGCAGTCGTCCACCAGAACGATCTCGATCGGCTGGTACGTCTGCGCCTGCACGGCCCGCAGGCACTGCCGCAGAACGCGCGCGTAGTTGTAGTTGGGGATGATGACGGAGACGAGCGGCGCGGTGGCCATGGCTCAGCAGCCTTTCTGGAGATCGGCCGGACGGGGGCGGGCGGTGGTGGCGCCGGGATAGCGGGCCGGCCCGAACGAGGAATCGATCGTGGTGCGCAGGAAGCCCACGGCCGCGCCGGCGATCAGCGCCGTGCCCAGGAGGAACTGCACGCCGCTGAAGAAGACGAAGAATCCGGCGCCCTTCTCGGTCAGCACGAGTCGCGCGAGCGGCAGATCGGCGAACGCGGACGCCGCGAGGAAGACCGCGGGCACGGCGAGCAGCGGTGGCCACACCACGGCGAGCGGAAGCGTGGCCAGGGTCAGCGCGACCGCGGCCAGCCCGGTCGCCCGGAAGACCTTGAGCGCGCCGCGGCGCAGCCGGTTCTGCGCGGCGAACCGGAGCAGCTGCGAGCGCCTGAACTGCTCGGCGAGCAGCGGCAGGAGGCGGTCCGCCTCGTCGTGGCGGCCCGCCACGCTGGCGTCGAGCCGGATACGGTAGCGGCCGAGCAGCCGCTCACTGTAGTCGTCGTCCTCGGCGCTGCGCAGGTTCTCGTCGAACGGGCCGACCTCGTCGAACACCCGCCGCGGCACCGCGGCGAGGGCGAAGACCGCGGTCGCGGTCAGCCCCACGGCCCTGGTGAGGACCGAGTGCAGGTGCAGCGTCCGGCAGATCTCCACCGGTCCGTCGTCGACGAGCGGTTCCTTGGCGTAGACGCCGTACACACAGCCGCAGCCGGGGTCCTCGCGCAGCAGCCTGACCGCGTTCGCCACCGCGTCGGGAGCGAGCGCGACGTCAGAGTCGAGGAAGAACAGGATCTCGCCGTGGCTTGCCGCCACCCCCCCGTTGCGCGCCGCCGACACCCCTTTGTTGGCCGGCTGGGTGACGAGCGTGCAGCCGAGCTCACGGCCTATCTGGGCGGAACGGTCGGTGCTCGCGTCGTCGGCCACGACGACCTCGATCGCCGGGTGGGACTGCGCGAACGCCGACTCCAGGCAGGCGCGCAGCGTCTTGGCCGAGTTGTAGCTCGGCACGATCACCGATACCAGCGGCGGCCGGTCCGGTCCGGCGGGCCCGCCACGTTCCGCGGGCCTCACGGCAGCACCGGGTGGTGGATCCCGCCGAAGCTGGCGAACGCGAGCGTCGCGCCGAGCGCGGCGGCCCACAGCACGCACGTGCCGACCATGGTCCGGTCGCCGAGCAGGACCCGCACCGGGTCGCTGCCGCACCGGTCGACGTACAGCATCTTCAGGTAGCGGAACAGGGCGAAAAGCGCGAACGGCGTGGACACCAGCATCGCGGCCTGGCCGTCGTGGCCGAACGGTGCCTCCGTGCGCAGGTAGATCAGGCCGGCGACCAGGGAAAGGACGCAGGTGATGAGCAGCAGCTGGTTCGCCAGCTCGACCGAGTAGCCGCGCAGCGCCGGCCGGTGAGCCGGGCCATTTTGCAGCAGTTCCTGGCGCCGCTTGCCGATGACGAGCGACAGCGACACGGAGAACACCGCGACGATCAGCCAGCCGGATACCGGCGTCCTGGCCGCGACGTATCCCTGCACGACCCGCAGGACGAAACCGAGCGCGACCACACACACGTCGATCAGCGCGATGTGCTTGAGCACGCGGCTGTAGGCCACGTTGAGCACGACGTAGACGAGCACCGGCCAGTAGGGCCCGCCCGGCGCGGCCACGGCCAGCCAGCCGACCGCGCCCGCTAACGCGGCGCAGTAGAGGTAGCCGCCCGCGACGGGGATACGGCCCGCGGCGATCGGCCGGTGACGCTTCGCCGGGTGCAGCATGTCGCGGCGCCGGTCGGCGATGTCGTTGCCGACGTAGATGCAGGCCGAGGCGAGGACGAACGCGACGACCGCCCAGCCCACCCGCGCGAGCGCCGCGACGGACCAGCTGTGCGGATCGACGGCCAGCGCCACGGGCACGAGCAGGAGGCTCTTGGCCGCGTGCAGCGGCCGCGCGAGCGCGACGACGTCACGGATCAGACGCGGCCGTCTGGCCGCGGGCGCGGCCGGCCGCCACCCCAGCCGCGCCGTGCCGGGCGAGCCGGTGGATTCGATTGTGTGCATTGTGTGCCTCCAGGCGAGCTTCAGAAGAATGCCTTCGCAAGGGTCAGCGCGCCCTGATGCCACGCGTCGCCGCTGGTCCGGCCGCCGCGCTGGCGCGGCAGGCCGGTTCGGCTTTCCCGCCACCACCCGTAGGTGCGCAAGATCGCCTCCCGGTTGGACAGCCGCGGGGCGAATCCCAGCCGCTCCCGGGCTTTGCCGATGCTGACGTGGGAATCGGCCAGCAGTTTGTGCAGCAGGCGGCCGTACACCGGCGAGAGCCGCATGCGTTCGAGCAGTTTCAGCCCGGCGAGCGCCGGCCTGGCGGGCAGCGACACAACCCGCCGCCCGTGACCGGCGGCGTCGAGCACCGCCTGGAAGTCCTCACGCAGGGTGCCGAACTCGGCGGCGGCCACGTTGTAGGTGTCGCCCGCGACGTTCTGCGGCGCCGCGAGCACCCGGCCCACGGCGGCGACAAGGTCTTCTATCGCCAGCATCTGGATGCGTACGTCGCCGCGGCCGAGTACGGGGAAGTTGCGGCCCTCCTCGGCCCACTCGAAGAGCATCGCGAAAAGGCCCATCCGGCCGGGGCCGAGGAACGTCTTGGGCCGCAGGATCGGGATGCACATGCCCCGGGCGCGGAACTCCTCCGCCACCTCCTCGGCTTCCGCCTTGGCCCGGCTGTAGGTATCGACGGGCAGCCGCGGATGCTCCTCGGGCGTGGGCACCAGGTCCGGCAGCCCGTAGACGGCCGTGGAGGATATGTGCACCACGCGTTCGGCGCCGGCCCGGTAGCCAGCCTCGAGCACACTGCGCGTGCCCCCGGCGATGATGTCGCGTATCTGCTCGGCGGGGTAGCTCGGCAGCGCCGCCGCGCAGTGCACTATGGCGTCCGCGCCCGCGACCAGTTCGGTGATCAGCGCGGTGTCCCTGACGTCGCAGGTCCGGTGTTGCCACTGGTGATCCGGCCCGCGCGGCGGGCGCAGGTCGAGGCCGGTGACGTCGTATCCCTCGCCCCTCAGATAGCCGGCCAGGTTGCTGCCGAGCATTCCCGAGCTGCCCGTGACTACGACTCGGCGGGCCATCGCGGCAGCACTTTCTCGCGCACGAACCTGGTGAGCAATTTCTGGATGCCCTTGTCCAGCGTCTTGTCGAGGCTGTCAAGGAAATACTCGATGTCGTCGGGTTCCACGACCAGCGACGGCGCGGCGACCAATGGGTTGCGGCCGTTCAGGGTGTAGTAGGTGTAGATGCCGTAATCGCGGTAGAGCGCGTCGACGACCGAGCAGGTGATCAGCTTGATGCGGAAGTTCGGATCCCTGGTGAGGCCGCCGGGTGCGATTTTCGCGGCCAGATCCAGAATCTTCGGCCCGCCGTCGAGGAATATCCCGTACAGGGCGCCCGCGCCCCGCACGTCGGCCACGACGGCCGAGTGCTGCTTGCGAATCCGCTCCAGGCCGGGCGCGAGCAGCCGTTCGATCTCGCGGGCCCGGGCCGGATAGTCGTCTTCGACCACGATGTTCACCGCTTCGATCGCGGTGGCCGTCTCCTCGCCGAATCCGTAATACGTCGTGCTCGTGCTGTGCAGCAGCGAGTCGGCGAGATTGTCGTAGGCCTTGGCGAATATCGGCGCACGCGCGATATAGGCGGAGATCGAGGACTTGCCGCCGCCGAAGGACTTCGATGTGGTCAGGATGTCAGGGACAAGGCCGGGATAGCGCATGAAGTAGAACAGGCTTCCGGTCTTCCCCCACCCCGTGTAGATCTCGTCGAAGATCAGCACGATGTCGTTGGCGTCGCACAGCGCGCGCAGCCCGCGGAGGAACTCCTCGGAGCACGACCGCATGGTGGAGGCGCTGAACGGTTCGACGATGATCGCGTACACGTCGCAGCCACCCTTGCGGCCGCGCGCCGACCCGACGGCCGCTGTCACGGCGCCGAGGTCGTTGTAGGGAAAGGTGACCACACCCGGTATGCCGGGAAACTCGAAGTGGTTCTGCGCGCCGCCGGTAAGGCTGCCTGAGCCGAGCAGTTTGCCGTGGAAGCTGATGTCGGCGTGCAGAATCCGCTGCCTGCTGCCCGCATGGTATTTGTAGGCCATTTTGACCGCGCCCTCCACCGCCTCGGCGCCCGAGTTGGGCAGGAACGACGTGTTCAGGTCGCCGGGCAGCAATTGCGCGAGATTGTGGCCGAGTGCGGCCACATAGGGCGAAAAGTAGGTCTTGTGCACCTCCATCCGCTGGGCCTCCTGGAATCGCTTGCGCGCCGCCAGGATGCGCGGATGGTTGTGGCCGTGATTCAGTACGCCGACCCCTCCGGTGAAGTCAAGGATCCGCCGCCCTTCGCGCGTCCAGATCCAGGCGCCCGCCGCCTTTACGGCGAGTTCGCGGCCGAAACCGAAGGACGTCATGAGGGAGACCTGGCTGCGGCTCACATACGTGCGGTACAGGTCATGAACCTGCCGGGCGGTGAGCCGCTCGCATTCGTCGAGACCAATGAGATCAGGCACTCATAACTCCTTCCTTCGATGGGTCCAGCCCATAGCAGAGCCGGCGCCCCGGAGATATCTCCTGTCGTGCGGTC
>DATFVJ010000108.1:0-3068 GCA_035260365.1 Streptosporangiaceae bacterium | reverse complement strand
AGCCTGGTCGACGACCAGGCACGGCGCCTGATGACCCTGCGCGGGCTCCTGCGCATCCGCGGGATCGACGCCGACGACGCCGACGACGCCGACAGCGCTGTCGGCGCCGCCGGTCCCGCGGCGGCCGCGCGGGCGCCGGTGCCGGTCGAGGAGGTCGAGCCGGTCAGCGAGATCGTCAAGCGCTTCGCCACCGGCGCGATGTCCTACGGCTCGATCTCGGCCGAGGCGCACGAGACCCTCGCGATCGCGATGAACCGGCTCGGCGGCAGGTCCAACACGGGGGAGGGCGGCGAGGACGCCGACAGGTTCGCCCCCGACCCGAACGGTGACCTGCGCCGCTCCGCGGTCAAGCAGGTGGCCAGCGGCAGGTTCGGTGTCACGAGCGAGTACCTGGTGAACGCCGACGACCTGCAGATCAAGATGGCCCAGGGGGCCAAGCCGGGCGAAGGTGGCCAGCTACCCGGGCACAAGGTGTACCCGTGGATCGCGAGGACCAGGTATTCGACGCCGGGCGTTGGCCTGATTTCGCCGCCGCCGCACCACGACATCTACTCGATCGAGGACCTGGCGCAGCTCGTCCACGACCTGAAGAACGCCAACCCGGCCGCGCGGGTGCACGTCAAGCTCGTCGCGGAGGTGGGCGTCGGCACGGTCGCGGCGGGTGTGAGCAAGGCGCACGCCGATGTCGTGCTGATCTCCGGGCACGACGGCGGCACCGGCGCCTCGCCGCTGACCAGCATCAAGCACGCCGGCGCGCCGTGGGAGCTCGGCCTGGCGGAGACACAGCAGACGCTGCTGCGCAACGGGCTGCGTGACCGCATCGTCGTGCAGGTGGACGGCCAGCTGAAGACGGGCCGCGACGTGATCATCGCGGCCCTGCTCGGCGCGGAGGAGTTCGGTTTCGCGACCGCGCCGCTCGTCGTCTCCGGCTGCGTGATGATGCGCGTCTGCCACCTGGACACCTGCCCGGTCGGCGTGGCCACGCAGAACCCGGAGCTGCGCAAGCGGTTCTCCGGCAAGCCGGAGTTCGTGGTGAACTTCTTCGAGTTCATCGCGCAGGAGGTGCGCGAGTACCTGGCCGCGCTGGGTTTGCGCACCCTCGACGAGGCGGTCGGGCAGGCGGAACTGCTCGACATCGTCGCCGCGGCCGACCACTGGAAGGCGTCCGGCCTCGACCTGTCACCCGTGCTGCACGTACCGCGGCCGTCGGCGGGTGCCGGGGAGCCGGTCAGGCACCGGGTGGCCACCCAGGACCACGGCCTCGACAAGGCACTCGACAACACACTGATCCAGCTCGCCGAGGGCACGCTCGCCTGTGCCACGCCGGTGCGGCTCGAGCTTCCCGTGCGCAACGTGAACCGCACCGTCGGCACCATGCTCGGCTACGAGGTGACGCGCCGCTGGGGCGGCGAAGGGCTGCCCGACAATACGCTGGACATTTCGCTGACCGGCAGCGCCGGGCAGTCGTTCGGCGCCTTCCTGCCGCGCGGTATCACGCTCCGCCTGGCCGGGGACGCGAACGACTACCTGGGCAAGGGGCTGTCGGGCGGCCGGATCATCGCCGCTCCCGACCAGGCGGCGCCGTTCGCCGCCGAAGAGCAGATCATCGCGGGCAACGTGATCCTGTACGGTGCGACGTCCGGCGAGGTGTTCCTGCGCGGCGTGGTGGGCGAGCGGTTCTGCGTGCGGAACTCGGGCGCCATCGCGGTCGCGGAAGGCGCGGGCGACCACGGGTGTGAGTACATGACGGGCGGGCGCGTCGTGGTGCTCGGGCCGGTCGGGCGCAACTTCGCGGCCGGGATGTCCGGCGGGATCGCCTACCTGCTCGACCTCGACCCGCGGCGGTTGAACACCGGGATGGTGGACCTCGATCCGCTCGACGATGCCGATCGCGCCTTCCTGCTCGAGATCACCGGGCGGCACGCGGCAGAAACCGGCTCCGCGGTCGCGCGGCGGCTGCTCGCCGACTGGGAAGTCGCGGTCGAGCGGTTCGGCAAGGTCATGCCGAAGGACTACAAGCGGGTGCTCACCGCGGCGCGGATGGCCGAGCGCGAGGGCCGCGACGTGAACGAGGCCGTCATGGCCGAGGCGATGGCCGCGGCGCACGGCTGACCCTCATATCACTCCCAGGAGACGGCAACTCGATGACGGACCCCAAGGGATTCCTCACCACGCCGCGCGAGACGCCGCAGCGGCGGCCGGTCGACGTGCGTATACAGGACTGGCGCGAGGTATACACCCGGTTCGACCGGGGCAAGCTGGAGCGGCAGGCCGGCCGGTGCATGGACTGCGGCATCCCCTTCTGCCACAACGGCTGCCCGCTCGGGAACCTGATCCCAGAATGGAACGACCTGGTCTGGCAGCACGACTGGTACGCCGCGGCGGAGCGGCTGCACGCGACCAACAACTTCCCCGAGTTCACCGGCCGGCTGTGCCCGGCGCCGTGTGAGGCCGCGTGCGTGCTCGGCATCAACGCCGATCCGGTCGCGATCAAACAGGTCGAGGTCGAGATCATCAACCGGGCCTGGCAGGAAGGCTGGGTGCGGCCACGGCCGCCGGCCGTGGCCACCGGCAAGCGCGTCGCGGTGATCGGCTCAGGCCCGGCCGGCCTCGCGGCCGCACAGCAGCTGACCCGCACCGGGCACGAGGTGACCGTGTTCGAGCGGGCGGACCGGCCGGGCGGCCTGCTGCGCTACGGCATTCCCGAGTTCAAGATGGAAAAGCGCCACCTGGAACGGCGGCTCGCGCAGATGCGCACGGAGGGCACGGAGTTCCGCTGCGGCGTGACCGCGGGGGTGGACGTCTCGGCCGCTGAGCTGCGCACCGGCTACGACGCGATCGTGCTGGCCGGCGGCGCCACCGCAGCACGCGACCTGCGGGTACCTGGCCGGGAGCTCGACGGCGTGCACCAGGCGATGGAGTACCTGCCGCTGGCCAACCGCGTGACCGAGGGTGACCTGGCCGCGTCGCCCATTACCGCGCACGGCAAGCACGTGGTGATCATCGGCGGTGGCGACACGGGCGCGGACTGCCTCGGTACCGCGTTGCGCCAGGGCGCGGCCTCGGTG
>DATFVJ010000107.1:0-6642 GCA_035260365.1 Streptosporangiaceae bacterium | reverse complement strand
CCCACGGCCGAACACCAGGCGGTGTCCTTCCTGGATCCCTACCACCTGCCCGGACGGCGTGGTGACGTGCGCCGCCGCGGTCGAATCGAGCGCCATCGCCTTCCTCACCCGCGTGCCGTCTGCCCCCGCCGCGGCGGCGTTCCTGCGCGTCCGCGTACCGCCTCGTGGGACGTGTACCGCGCGCCTTTCCGGGTAACCGCACGGCGTCTGTATCCGCAAAGTGTAGAACCGCGGTGCGGGGGGCGGAATCCAGGAATCCGGGGATACCGCCCCTGCGGACCGTGAACATCCGAACACGTCTCGCCGCAGGGCGGTGTCAGATCGTGCATCCACGAGTTCGGGGATGGCTGCCGGGGCGAATCCGGGATTGACTGTGATCGGTTCAGGGCGGGGCGTGACCACAGCACACAGGATGAGCGACCGCGCAGCGGCCAGGCCCGCAGAAGGAGCGGCGACGCGGGCAGAGGCCGCGCGACGAGACGTCTCTCAGGTCGCGCCGCGGGGGGATCCTGTAGCTCGTGCCATCCGCCCCGCCCCGGGCCCACGAGCGGCCCGGGCCATGACCCCGCCCGGGCGCGACTTCATGACCTCATGTCAGGATGGGTGTGCCCGCTGGTGAGATGGTTTCTGGGCCACTGTCCGCCGTACCCCAGATGACGATCTTGCCATCTGGCACACTAGCTCACTGCGACCCGACGGCCCCGTACCGCCACATCTGCCACCGTCCACCCGACGTTTCACTCAAGGCCGGGCCGGTCACGCCGGGAACCGGGCGACCGGGCCTCGCGGGCGGGCCGAAGTCCCCGTGATCGCACGGCACGTGGTGCGTCGCGAGCTTCGGCGGCGCGGGCCGTAATGAACCGCAGCGCGACCCGAGACGTGTGAGAGGTATTGGCAGGGCACCGCCGCTCTCAGTCACGAAACACGAAAGGCTCATCATGTCGTTCACCCTCAACCGATCCGCAGCCGGGCTCGCGCTGCTCACAGCCCTGCTGGCCGGCTGCGGCGCGTCCACGGGATCGTCGCCACCAGGGGGCCAATCGAGCACGCCGGCCGCGAGCACGCCGGCCGCGACCACCCCGGCCGCGACCACCCCGGCCGCGACGCCGAGCCCGACGACGACGAAATCCAGCGGTATCCCGCAGGGTAACGGCGGCGACCAGGACGCCGACAACAACGGCGGCCCCAGCGACGGCGACGGCAACATCTAGCTGAAGCGGGTAGACCCGCTCAGCCACGGACACCGCCGGGCTCCGCCCCCACGCCAGGGCCGGGCGGCCACGCACGACAGGAGTTTCGATGACCGCCCGCATCACACGCCGGGGCGCGCTCGCGCTGGGCATCGCGCTCGTTGCCGCGGGCGCGATCGCGGCTGTGATCGTGGCGTTCGCGGTCCCCGGCGGCTCGCAGTTCCCCCAGCTCACGCCGCGGGCGGCTCCAGCGGCGTGGCGGCAGGTCATGCTGCCCAACGGAACCGCCGTGCTGTCGTACCCGCCGTCCCTGCGCCCGGTGCACAGCGACAAGGGTGCTGCCTCTGTCGCCCGGCTGAGCCCGAGCGGCACGTACGTTGTGTATTTGAACGCGACTCCGCGCCAAGGTGACGAGACCCTGCGGAACTGGGCCACGTTTCGGGTGAACCTGCTGCGAGCGGACCACGCGGCCAGCGCTCACGAGGTTTCGGCCGCGCAGGGAGTCCGTTTCCGCGGCGGCAGCGGATCGTGTGTCATCGACGACTACGTCACCCGGATCGGCGCCCACCACTACGAGGAACTCGCCTGCCTGGCGCAGGGCCGGACCGGCGCGAGTGTCGTCGTCGCTGCCGCACTCGCCTCGCAGTGGGCGACGGCGCAGCCAATGCTCGAGCAAGCGGTCGCCGCGTACGCGCTCCGCTGACAGCGCCGCCGATAGCTGATCCTTAGCCCGTGGCGCCGCTGTAGCGGGCCGATCGGGGGGAAGATAGACGTATGGCTACGTGGTCGCTCGCTTACGACGGGTTCGACCCAGATCTCCAGCGGCTCCGGGAAGCACTCTGCACCCTCAGCAACGGGTACTTCGCGACCCGCGGCGCGGTCCCCGAGGCCCGCAGCGACGGGGTGCACTACCCCGGCACCTACGTCGCCGGACTGTACAACCGCCTCCAGACGACGATCGCGGGCCGTACGGTCGAGAACGAGGACCTCGTCAACGTGCCGAACTGGCTGCCGCTCAGCTTCCGCATCGCGGGCGGCGAGTGGTTCGACCCGGCGAACGCCGATCTCCTCAGCCACCGCCAGGAGCTCGACATCCGCCGCGGCGTGCTCACCAGGCACGTGCGCTGGCAGGACGCCGACGGGCGCCGCACGAGACTCTCGCAGCGCCGGCTCGTTTACATGCGCGACATGCACCTGGCCGCCCTCGAGACCACGTTCGAGGCCGAGAACTGGGCCGGCGAGCTCGAGGTCCGCTCCGGGCTCGACGGTGGTGTCGTCAACGCCGGCGTGCAGCGCTACAGCGCGCTGAACAACCGCCACCTCGTCATTATCCGGGCCGGGGCCTCCGGTGCGGAGGCGGTCGAGCTCGAGGTCGAGACCAGCCAGTCCAGTGTCCGCATCGCACAAGCGGCGCGGACGCGGGTACTGCGTGACGGCGCCCGGGTGGCCGCGCCGCGCGCACTGATCAACGCCGACGGCTACGTCGGCCACGCGCTCACCATCGACCTGGCCGAGGGCCGCCCGGTGACCGTGGAGAAGATCGTCACGCTCTACACGTCGAGGGACCGCGCCATCTCGGAAAGCCTGGTGGACGCGCGGCTCGCCGTGATGCGGGCGGAGAGCTTCCAGGTCCTGTTCGCCAGGCACGCCCGCGTGTGGAACCGCCTGTGGAACCGTTTCGACATCCGGCTCGACAGTGCGCACGAGCAGGCGGAACCGGCGCTGCACCTGCACATCTTCCATCTGCTCCAGACGGTGTCACCGAACACGATCGACCTCGACGTCGGCGTGCCCGCGCGAGGCTGGCACGGGGAGGCATACCGCGGTCACATCTTCTGGGACGAGCTGTTCATCTTCCCGTTCCTGAACTTCCAGCGGCCCGTGCTGAGCCGTGCCCTGCTGATGTACCGGCACAGGCGCCTCGGCGCCGCCCGCTGGGCGGCCAGGGCCGCGGGATACGAGGGCGCCATGTACCCGTGGCAGAGCGGAAGCAACGGCCGCGAAGAAACCCAGACGCTGCATCTCAACCCGCGCTCGGGGCGCTGGCTGCCCGATCACTCCCACTTGCAGCGCCACGTCAACATCGCCGTCGCCTACAACATCTGGCAGCACTACCAGGTCACGGGCAACATGGAGTTCCTGCGCTTCTACGGCGCGGAGATGCTGATCGAGATCTCCCGGTTCTGGGCAAGTATCGCGTCCTACAACGTGGGCCTCGACCGCTACGAGATCTACGGCGTGATGGGCCCGGACGAGTACCACGACGCCTACCCCGATCGCGACATCCCCGGGATCGACAACAACGCCTACACCAACGTGATGGCCGCCTGGGTGCTGCTGCGGGCTCTCGAGACCCTCGAACTGATGCCTGACAACTACCGTGAGGAGGTGTTCGAGGAGCTCGGGCTGAGCGCCGAAGAGGTGGCCAGCTGGCGGGACATCGCCGCGAAGATGTACGTGCCGTTCCACGACGGGATCATTGGCCAGTTCGACGGCTACGAACGCCTCAAGGAGTTCGACTGGGCTGCCTACCGCGAGAAGTACGGCAACATCCAGCGGCTCGACCGGCTGCTCGAGGCGGAGGGCGACAGCGCGAACCGGTACCAGGTGTCCAAGCAGGCCGACGTTCTCATGCTGCTCTACCTGCTGTCCGCCGACGAGCTGCGCGGTGTGCTCAGCGGCCTCGGGTACGAACTGAGCCAGGACCAGCTGCGCCGGACGATCACCTACTACCTCGAACGCACCTCGCAGGGTTCGACCCTGAGCAGGGTCGTGCACGCCTGGGTGCTGTCCAGGTTCGACAGTTCAGACGCCTGGCGCCTGTTGCTCGAGGCGCTGGACAGCGACATCGCCGACGTCCAGGGCGGCACGACCGCCGAAGGCATCCACCTCGGGGCGATGGCCGGGACGGTGGATATCGTGCAGCGCTGCCTGGGCGGGCTGGAGGTCCGCCGGGACGTGCTGTGGTTCAACCCCGCGCTGCCGCCCGAGGTGCCGCGGCTGCGGTTCAGCGTGCACTACCGCGGGCACCGCCTGCAGATCGACATCACCGACGAGCGCATCCACGTGATCGGGCGGCCTGGCCCGACGTCGCCGATCACCCTGGGCTTCCGCGGCATGACCTGCCAGCTGCAGCCGGGCGAGACGGCCGAGTTCCTGATGAAGCCGCCGCCGTGATCACGCCCGCGGCGGGTCGCGCCGCGACGCGCCAGGGGCGCGCCGTACGAGCTGGCCTTCCGTCAGGCTGGCGACGTCGACGTCGTCGAGCGTGGTGACCACAAGATCCGCGCCCGCGTCGGCCAGCAGCTCCTCGTCGTCGAGCCGCGCGACGCCGATCGCCGCCATCCGCCCGGCCTTGGCCGCGCGCACGCCGGAACTCGCGTCCTCGACCACGAAGCAGGCTTGCGGGCCGAGGCCGAGCTCCGCCGCGGCGGCCAGGAAGATCATCGGATCGGGTTTGCCGCGCGGGAAGTCACGGCCGGTGACATCGCCGTCGAAGACATCGAGCAAGGTCAGGCCGGCGCGCACAAAGCCGTAGGCCAGACCCTGCTCCTCGGCGAAGGTGTCCAGCCGGATCTGCCTGAGGAAAAGCTTCGCGTTCTTGGACGACGACGCCGACGCGACGCGGATCCCGGCGTCCTTGACCGCGAGCAGGAACCGCAGGGCGTCGGGGTAGGCCGTGAACCGGCCCGCTTCGATCAGTTCGACCACGCGCACCTGCTTGCGCGCCGCGTACTCCTCCGCGCGGCGCTGCGGGTCGGGCACGCCGAAGTACTCGAGGGCGGCGCGCGCACCGCTCATCCGGGGCATCCCGGCCATGACCTCCTGGTAGACCTCTGGTGTGAAACGCTCGGGCGTGTAACTCGTCTGCGCGCTGATGTCGCGCCACTCGTGTTCCATCAGGTCTTGCAGCGACTCGCGCCAGGCACGTTCGTGCGGCGAGTCCACGAGCACGCCGTCCACGTCGAAGATGCCGCCGAGATAACTCACGACGATCACAACCCTTCCTGAATGCGGCGGCGCAAGCACCGGCCCCACTGCATGCTCACGAACCCGCGCCGCGGCTACCTCGCCGCCGCCATCGCGGCTCCGACGATGCCCGCGTTGTTGAGCAGGGCCGCGGGCACTACGCGGCTTCGCAAACTTGTCAGATACGGCATGAACTTGTCGGCCTTCTTGCTGATCCCACCGCCGATGATGATCAGCGATGGTGACAGAAGTGCCTCCAGTTGCGCCAGATATTCATCCACCCGGCCCGCCCATTTGCCCCAGCTCAGGTCCTGCAGTTCGCGGGCGCGCCCGGAGGCGCGCTGCTCGGCCTCCCGGCCGTGCAGGTGCAGGTGCCCGAACTCGGTGTTCGGCACCAGTTCACCGCCGGCGAACAGGGCACTTCCTATGCCGGTGCCGAACGTCAGCAGCACAGCGGTACCCGTGTGCCCGGCGCCCGCGCCGAACCTCATCTCGGCCATCCCCGCCGCGTCCGCGTCGTTCAGCACCACGGCCTGGGTCCCCGCCCCCGTCGCCGCGCCGAAAAGCGAGCGGGCGTCGGTATCAAGCCACGAGCCGTCGACATTGGCGGCGGTCCGGACCACGCCGTCCACCACCACACCAGGAAAGGTGATACCCACGGGCCCGCGCCAGCCGAATGCCGTGATGATCTGCCCCACCAGGCCGGCGACCGCGGCAGGGACGGCAGGCTGCGGGGTGGGCAGGCGGACGCGCTCCGCGGCGAGCTGCCCGGTGTCCAGGTCCACCGGAGCGCCCTTGATCCCCGTGCCCCCGATGTCGATCCCCATCACCTGCACGGCCGCTCCTCTCGCCGCCGCGGCAGCCGCGCCGCGGCGGTACCCGCCCTACGTGCCAAGTGCCCAGGAGCACCGGCGCGCAAGCGCGGGCGCGGCCATCGAACGCCTCGGGGAAGGGCGGCCGCGCCGCGGCTGCTTCTTCGTGGAATGCGGCCTGCCTGACCTGCCGGAAGTTGCCTGCCGCCGGGAAGAAGCCGCGTCCGCCGTGCGTTTCGCATCCCGAGCGTGGTGTGCGACGGTAGAGATTGGATATCGACGGACGTGGAGGTAACCATGGCGCTGCCAACTGACTCCGCACCGAAGTTCAGTGATTACGCGCACCCGGAGATGCTCGTCACGACCGGCTGGGTGGCCGAGCACCTCGGGGACCCCGGTCTCGCGGTGGCCGAGTCCGACGAGGACGTGCTGCTGTACGAAACCGGCCACATACCGGGCGCGGTGAAGCTCGACTGGCACGCCGATCTCAACGACCCGGTCACCCGCGACTACGTCGACGGTGCGGGGTTCGCGCGGCTGATGTCGCAGAAGGGCATCACGCGGGACACCACGCTGGTGCTGTACGGGGACAAGAACAACTGGTGGGCGGCATACGCCCTGTGGGTCTGCACGCTCTTCGGGCACCCGGACCTTCGCCTCATCGACGGCGG
>DATFVJ010000106.1:0-11835 GCA_035260365.1 Streptosporangiaceae bacterium | reverse complement strand
GCTGCCCGTGGGCCGGCGCCCGCCACCGGCGCACGGATACCGGCGGCCGCCGATCGCGGCCGCATCATGGTGGCGACGCAGGAGGGTTACCTCGCGCTCACCGACCCTGACGGCGCGCACTATACAAGGGTGACCGTGCGTGGGCTGGTGCCAGCCGGCCAGATCGCGCCGATCCTGGCGCCTGACGGCCGCTCCCTGACCACCCTGGGCCAGGTCATCGCGATCGGCGGCGGCCAGCCCGCGGCGGCGCAGAATACCAACGTCGACCTGAACATGATGTCGCCCGCCAACTCCGGCCCGTTCGCCGATCACGACCGGGCTCTGGTGGCCACGGACAACTTCTACGGATACGGCTCGGCTACCGCCTCGATCGTTGTCTACGACCTGGCCGGCGGTGGGCACCGGGCGCTCGGCACTGGTGACAACGTCGCGGGTGACCCCGCGGCCGCCGGCGCGTTCGTGTCGGTGGCCGGCCCCGTGCAGCCATCGGCCAGCGTCGCGAATCCGGCGCGTAACCCGGATGCGAGGGTCGAACTGCGCGATGCTGGCCGCCGGCCGGTCGTCCTGGCCACGGCCAGAACGCTCAGCCGCGTGCTCGGCCTTGACCCCAGCGCCGCGGTGGACCTTGTGCCGTACCCGGATCCGGCCGGCGACAAGGTCGCGGTGCAGGTGGAACTGGTCAACGGCGGCGGCCAGACCGGCGGCGTCGTCGTGCTGAACCGGTCAGGGCACGTGCTCGGCTCCGTTCCGCCTGTCTCCGGGCCGGTGGTGGGTCAGCCGCTCGCGTGGTCGCCGACCGGACGGGCCCTGGCTTTTCCCGGCCCAAGCGCCGGCGTCGGCCGTCCCCAGCTGATCACCTGGACGGTCGGCGCTCAGCCCCGCAGCGACGCCTTTCCCGGTGCCAGCCTCCGCTACGGGCCGTGCCTGTGGTCGCCAGGTGAGTCGGCGATCCTCTGCTCAGCGTTCGGCCAGGGCGGGCCGCAGTCGGAGCGGTGGGTGCTCGCGAGCATCCAGGGCGGGCCGATGGCAACGGTGGCCGCGCGGGGAACCCCGCTCGTGTGGTTGCCGCCGGCGGGTGGCCGATGACGCAACTGGCCGCCGTGGCGCGCGGGCTGCTTTACCGCGGCGGCTCGAGCGCGATGATCTTTGTGGTCGCGCTCGTCGCCGCCGCGGCCGCGACGACCGGGCCCACGTACTACGAGGCGTCGAGGACCTCGATCCTGGCCGACACGGCGGCCGCGGCCCCGTCCAGCGGGCGCGGCTTCGAGGTCGTCCAGACCGGGTCCGTCGCCGCCCTGCTGACCAGCCTGGGACCTGAGGTCCACGGTGAACTGGCCGGTGACCTTGGCGGGCAGGCCACGACGGACCGCCTGTTCGCGCCGCCCATCATGGCGCTCGAGATGACCGTCGTGTCCGCCGCGCAGCAGACCGAGATACCGCTGGTGTGGCGTAGCGGCGAGTGCGCACATCTGCGGCTGCGCGGGCGCTGCCCGAGCGCGCGCAACCAGGTGATCATCAGCGCCTCGCTGGCCAGGTCGAGCGGCTGGCGGGCCGGTCAGCGCGTGCCCTTCACGCAGTGGGGGACGCTCACCGTGACCGGCGTGTACGAGCCACCCGACGCGAGCACGGACTACTGGTTCGGCCGCGGCAGGACGTATTTCCCGTACGAGATCCCGAGCGGGAACGTGCACAGCGCGGGTGCCTCCGCGTACGACGCGATGTTCACCGCGCCGGTCACGCTGGCGAGCGCACCGTCGTCCGCGCAGGGTACCGCGGTCGTCGACGACCTGCTCATCGCGCGGCACCTGCGCGGCACGGACGTGCCCACCCTGCTGTCCGGCATGACGGCTCTGCTCAACAGCCCGTCGCTTGCCGCGCAGCAGGCGAACCTCAGCAGCGGCATCCCGGCCACGCTCGGCACGGTCGAATCGAGCTGGACCGCGCTCGAGGTGCCCGTCGTCCTCATCACCGGGCAGCTACTCGTGCTGACCTGGCTCCTGCTGTTCCTGACGGTTACCGGCGCGGTCGAGGCACGGGGCCCGGAAGTGGCCCTCGCCAAACTACGCGGGCATGGCCGCTGGCGCATCGTTGCCTTCGGGCTGTCCGAGCCGGTCATGCTGCTCGCCCTGGCCCTGCCGCTCGGCGCGCTCGCGGGCTGGGGCGCCACCGCCGCGCTCTGCCGCGTCCTGTTGCGGCACGTACCCGTCAGCCTGCCGCCCCTGGGCTGGGCGGCGGCCGGAGTGGCCACCGCGGGCGGGCTTGCCGCCGTCGTTCTCGCCGCACGGCATACACTTCGCCGGCCCGTCGCCGAGCAGTGGCGGCACGCGGGCCGGCACGCCACCCGCCGCGGCTGGGTGGTCGACGCGATCCTGCTGAGCGCCGCCGCCGCCGGGCTGATCGACCTCGCGGTCAGCGGGGAGATCGGCTCGGCCCGGCGCAGCGTGCTCGTGCTGCTCGTGCCCGGCCTGATCGGGCTGGCCGTGGCGGTGGTCGCCTCGCGGGTCCTGCCGCTCGCCTGCCGGGCATTCTTCGGGCCGACAAGCAGGCGCGGCGGCATCGGCCGCTACCTGGCGCTGCGTCATGTGGCCAGGCGCCCCGGCGGCGTCCGTACCACGATCGTGCTCGCGACGTCCTTTGCCCTCGCGGCGTTCGCCGTCGCCGCCTGGTCGGTCGGCAGCGGCAACGACCTGCTCGTCGCGAGCACCCAGGTGGGGGCGCCGGCCGTGCTGACCGTCAGCGTGCCGCCGGGCCGGGATCTCAGCGCGATCGTGGCCCGCGCCGACCCGGGCGGCCGGATGGCGACCGCCGTCGACGAGTACACCAATCTGACCGGCGCGGGCGCCGCCGGCGTGGTGCTCGGGGTGGATCCGCAGCGGTTCGCCCGGATCGCCGCGTGGCGGCCCGGTTTCGCCACGGAGCCGCTGGCGACGCTCGCCGCCAGGCTGGCACCGCCCGCGCCGCCGCCGGTCACGGTGGCCGGTGACGCGATACGGGTCACCGTTACGGTGCTCAGTATCTCGCCCGCGAGGGTCGAACTGTTCGCCGACCTCAACGCCGGCGGCGAGACCGTCCCCGTCGACCTCGGCCCGTTGCCGGCCCGCGGCACCGTCACCCGCACCGCGGCACTCGGGTTCTGCCCGTGCAGGGTGCAGGACCTGCGGCTCAGCGAGGTCGGCGCGACGGCCCGCCCGGCGCTCGAGGGATCGGTGATCTTCGCCAGGATGCAGGCGCACGGCGCCGCGGGATGGTCACCGCTCGACGCCGGTTTGGGCGACGCGTCGCGCTGGCTCCCGGCGGCCGCGCACGAGCCGCCCGACGTTCTTTCCACCGTCGCCGCCGGTGCTCCCGGTGTTGCCGCCGGTCCGGGCGCCGCCGGCGCTCCGGGTGCTGCGGGTGCTCCCGGGGCAGGGCCGGCCGCGGGGCTGCAGTTGCGGTTCGTGTCACCAGGCACGCAGGACGAGACGATCGTGTCCGTGGACCGGCCGCCGGTACTGCCCGCCATTGCCGCCGCTCCGCTGACGGGAGGCAGGACCGGGCTCTTCACCGGCGTCGGGCTCGACGGGAGCGCCCTGCCCATCAGGGTGATCGCGGCCGTGGCGGCGGTGCCGAGCGACCCAGCGGGCGGTCTGATCCTCGACCGGCGCTACGCCGAGTCCGCCGCAAGCGGCAACCTGTCGCAGGTGAACGAGCAGGTCTGGCTGGCGTCCGGGGCGCAGCGCGTGATCGGGCCGCGCCTTGCGGCGGCGGGCGTGCACGTGCTTTCCGCCCAGACGACCGCGGCCGCCGCGGCGCTGCTCGGCCGGCAGGGACCAGGACTGGCCAGCGTGCTGTTCCTCGCCGACGCCGCCGCGGCCGCGCTGCTCGCCGCGGGGGCGGCGATTCTCGCTCTCTACCTGTCGGCGCGCAGGCGGCGGTACGAGTACGCGGCCCTCGCCGCGGCCGGGGTGGCCAGCCGGACGCTGCGTGGCGCGCTGCTGACCGAGCAGCTCATCGTGCTCGGGTTCGGCACGCTGGTGGGCATCGGCGCCGGGTTCGCCGCCGCGTTCCTCGTGGTGCGCAGCGTGCCGGAGTTCATCACCCAGCCCGCCGCACCTCCGCTGTCGTACGTGCCCACTCCGGGCCCGCTGGCCGCGCTGCTCGGTGCGGCGATCGGCGTCCTTGCCGTTGCCGCGGTAACCGCGAGCGGCACGCTCGCCCACGGCGTGGACCTCGACCAGCTACGGGAGGCGCCCGCGTGACAGGCATCGCGACCGCCGTGGTCAGCTGCGACAGCGTGGTCCAGATGTACGGCACACCCGGCCAGGAGATCACCGCGTTGCGCGGCGTCGACCTCACCGTGACCGAGGGGGAGACCGTGGCGCTGCTCGGCCCGTCGGGTTCGGGCAAGTCGACCCTGCTCTGGCTGCTGGCCGGCCTGCTGCGCCCCACCGCGGGTGTGGTGGAAGTGTGCGGGCGGCGGCTGAATGACGTGTCACAGCAGTCCGCGGTGAACCTGCGGCTGCGTGACGTCGGCGTGGTGATGCAGACCCCCGCGCGCAATCTGCTTGCGTACGAGACCGCCGCCGGCAACGTGCTGTTCGCGCAGGCGCCGACGCGCAGAACCGCCGCGGCCAAGCGCCGCCGCGCCGCGGCGCTGCTTGACGCGGTGGGGCTCGCCGGAGTCTCCCGCCGCCCGGCCGGCCGGCTGTCCGGCGGCGAGCAGCAGCGCCTCGCGGTCGCCGTCGCACTGGCCAACGGGCCACGGCTGCTGCTCGCGGACGAGCCCACCAGCCAGCTCGACTACGCCTCGGCGGCGGCGGTCATCGAGCTCATCCAGGCGGCCAACGAGGATCTGGGCACGACCGTGATCGTCGTCACGCACGACCCGGCCGTCGGTCACGCACTGGGGCGTACGGTGACGATCCGCGACGGCCGGGTCGGTGCCGAGGGCCGCGCCGGCCAGGACTACGTGGTCGTCGGGCGCGACGGTACCGTGCAACTGCCGCCTGACCTCTTCGACGTCCTGCCCCCGGGATCGCTCGCCCACGCGGTGCGCACGCCCGATGGCGTGGAGCTGCGCCGCGCCGACCCGGATCGGGGGTGACGATGCTCGAGGCGCACGCGCTGCGTTACGAACGGGCCGGTCAGGTGATCCTCGCCGAGACAAGTATCGTCGTCAGCCCGGGCGAGAGCCTCGCCGTCGTCGGCCCGTCGGGTTCGGGCAAGACCAGCCTGCTCGCGCTGCTCGCCGGGCTCGCCACGCCGACCGGGGGTGAGGTGTCCCTCGACGGGCACCGGATCGTGGGCGTCGCCGGTCCAGCCGAGGGGGTGGCGATCGTGCTCCAGGGCTACGGCCTCGTCCCGCTGCTGACGGCGGCGGAGAACGTGGAGGTCGCGCTGCGTGCGGCCGGTGCGCTGCCCGCGGACGCGGTCACCGCCGCACGGGCGGCGCTCACCGAGGTGGGACTCGGCGCGCACGCCGCAAAGCTGGTCGAGGAGCTTTCTGGCGGTCAGCAGCAGCGAACGGCGGTGGCCAGGGCGCTCGCGCTCAAGCCCCGGCTGCTCATCGCGGACGAGCCCACCGCCGAACTCGACCCGGCGTCCCGCACCCTGGTCCTCGCCCGGCTGTTCGAGGTGGCCGCGCGGGGTGGCGCGCTGGTGCTCGCCACCCACGACCAGGAGGTCGCCGAGGGCTGCGACCGCGTACTTGACCTGCGGGCCGCCGCGAGCTGACCGCCCCTTCCAGCCGGCGCCAGGTCAGCCGATGCCGGCCCGGTCGCGCGGGCGCAGGGCGTGGGCCCGCAGCGCCGCGAGCGCCGCCGCCCGGCCGGGCCCGGTGAGCCTGGCGGCCGTCAGGCCGCGGCGCTGTTCGAGGAGGCCGAGCAGGCGCAGGCGGCGCAATAGCTCACCGAGGAGCCAGCCGGCGGCGCTGGAATCGATGGGCAGGCCGCTGTCCGGGCTGTGCCAGCCCTCCGCGGCCATCGCGTCGGCCACGGTACCCGGGAGGTCGTCGCCGGTACCTGCCCCTCTGGTCAGCAGGAGCATGAGCGCGATCTCCGCGGCGGCGGCCTCGGCCCTGCTCGCGGGCAGGACCGCGGGAATGACGGCCGACCACATTGCCGAGGTGCCCGCGGCGGCCAGGTTCTTGCCCGCCGCCGTCAGGTAGAGACGCCGCCCCTGCCGGCGGAGGGCGCCGAGCTCGCGGACCATCGCCCGCAGCGTCCACGCCTCCACGATGTCCGACTCGGAGCGTGGCCGGCCGGTCAAGGTCAGCCAGCCGAATCGCTGGCAGCCCTCGGCGACCACGGCGCGAGCCAGCGTGTGACTTTGCGTGAGCGGGATGCCACCATCGTCGGCGGCCTTGCCGAGCAGCCAGGTGACCGGTGCCAGCAGTTCCGCCGCCTGCCTGGGCACGGCCGCGGGCCGGTCGAGCTGGCCCGCGAGTGCGGCGGCGAGTGGGCCGCGGGGGCGGCCCCGCGATCGGGTCCACTCCTGCAGGCGTTCGGCGTGGATGCGCTGCAACCAGCAGTCGCCGTCCAGATCATCGCGCGGAGTGACGAGGAAGGTGGCCGCGGCCCGCTCGGCGGCCTTGCGCCAGCCGCGGGATCCCGGCCTGAACTCGCCGGCGGCGATCATCATCTCGAGGCGGATGGCGGTGGCGAACAGGGCGGAGTTCTCCTCGGTGCCCATCACCTCACCCCAAGTGAGCAGGCCGGGCACGTCGGGAGGGCCGACTCCGGAGGCGGCGCGCGCCGCCACCATCGCCTTCATGCCTTCCTTGCGTTCGCGATCCCACGCGGCCAGCACGTTCGCGGTCGTCTCTGACGTACATATCCGCGCATAGCGCGGCATATCGAGCAGCCCGAAAAGCGCACCGAGCGCGCTGGCCAGTTGCAGGTGCTCGGCCAGACCGCACATCCACTTCGCCGGCAGCCGGTACCACAGCCAGTCACACAGCCCGTACATGGTCACCGAGTCCGGCCCACCGCCCCAGGTCAATGAGGCGAACGCGGCTCGAGCGGCGTCCGCTTCCTGTCTGTCGGTGCGGGCAAGCCGGTCCAGGGCCGCGTCCACGAGATCGTTACCGGTCGTGTCTGTCATCGCCACCTCTCTGCACCCCTCACGGTAGCCGTCCCTACTGCCATCCTGGGCCACACTTGTCCACAAGAGTTGTCCACAGCCTCCGAGCGAGTGCCCGCGAGGCGCGGCCTGGCTGGCTGGGATCTTCCGCATACCGCGCACCGGGCCGCCTGCTGCTGTGCCGTTGCCGCCGGCCCCGTTTCCGCCGAACCTGCGGCCAGGGGCGGCGAAGCATTCCGGGCGAATCACCGCCTGACATCACCCATCGTGGGTGATAGTGACGATCAGTAATCAAGTACTCACAAGCAAGATCCATAACGCTTGGCAGAAAAGCGGTACATCGTGGCCCGTGCGACCACTGGGGTGAGTGGGTCAGACGTGCACGATGATGTGCCGTTTCACCCCGGGGAGGTGATGCCGGTACGCAGTCATACGGACACTCTGGGTGATCAACGGGCCAATGCCAGAGGGCTGTGAAAGTCCCGGCCGCCGCGCGGGCGACCGACCGCGACCGGGAGCTCAGGGAAGCAAGCAACGGGGGAGTACGGGGTAGCCCGCTCACGCGTGTCCAGCCCGCTCCGCGTATCCCCCAGACATAGGAGGCACAGTCTCATGCGCATCAGGAACGCTCTAGTAGCGGCGGCGGCTGCCGTCGTCCTGCCGCTCGCGATGTTCGCGGTCGGCGGGAGCGCGGGGGCGGCAACACCGCCGTGTACCCCGAACTTCCACAACAACTCCAACAACTTCCTCGACTGTCTCACGCCGTTCAACCAGGAGTTCGGGCTGAACTACATCTGGGACGTGTATCACGGGCAGGCGAGGGTCGGCCAGCCGGTCATCCTGTTCCAGAACAGCACCCACGACGGTGCACAGGACTTCTCGTACTACGACGCCGAAACGGTGTGTGACTACTACACGGCCGGCGCTCTGGTGTCGGCAGCCGTGGTCCTGCACTACGGGGGCGGAAAGGACTGCCTGGGCAACAGCGTCGGTTTCTCTCATCCCAACGACTGGGCGTTCGAGGCGGAGTTCACACCGTACGGGGTTCCCACCGGCCTGTGTGTCGGCGTCGCGACCACCGCGGCACGGGGGACACCGGTGAGCCTCCAGCCGTGCGGCGCGACCGCCAAGACCGTCTGGATCATCGACTGGCAGGAGTCGAACTGCCTGTCGTTCGGTCATCACCATGGGTACCACCCGAACACGATGCCCTTCAACGGCCGTCACCATGGCAGCTTCCTGCCCGCCGGTTACCTGCCGCTGATCAACGGTTCTGACACGAACTTCTCGCACCCGTTCGTGCTGAGCTACCCGAGCAACGGCGCCGCGCCGTGGGACCGGCCACGTCCGCAGCTGATGACGACCAACCTGGCGATCTTCTCGAACGGAACCGTGTTCGACAGCCAGATGTGGGGCCTGACCTACAGCGGCCCGCAGCAGGCCTTCCCGCCGCCCTGCTCCCAGTTCTACGGGCACTTCAACCAGGGCCCGTAGTACCACCGAGTAGTACCACCGAGTAGTACCACCGACAGTTAGCCGGGCCGGGGCATTCTCTGCCCCGGCCCGGATCCTATCGGAGTGTTAAGCGTTGAGTAGTTGAGCCATTACTTACAGTAGTGTTAGCTTGACCGCGGACCCACGGGGGCTTCTGTTCCCGAACATGCGCGGCTCGCCCGGCCCATCCGGCCGCGGCGACGGGTCCTCTACACCAATTCGTCCAGAAGGGGAGAGCATGAAGAAGTTCTCTGCGGCCGGCACGCTGGTCGCTGCCTCCGCTGCCGTCGCGGTGATCGGGTTCGGCGGGCCGGCATTCGCGAGCGTCAGCTCCGTCGCGCACGGCCTGCATCCGGCCCTCACCGGGCATGTGCTGCGGGCGGCCGGCGCCGAGCACACCCGCGTCCTCGGCGCCGCGACGGCCAACAAGTGCGACGGTGACGGCGACGGCGACGACGTGAACTGTGGCGCCGGCCCGAACATGTGCGACGGGGATCACGACGGCGACGACGTGAACTGTGGCGCCGGCACCAGCGGTGTCGCCCCACACACCGGGTACCACCACTACACCGTCTCGCCGCCGGACATGGGCATGAGCGGCGACGGCGGCTCGGTCGAGCACGGCCACGGCCTTGGCGGCTTTCTCGACGGCCTGACTGACGGGCTCCTTGGCCTTCTCTGACGTCCAGCATGGCTACCGTCAGCAGTTGAGCAGCTACACACAGTAGTGCTAGCGTTTACCGCCTGGACCCGACGGGGTGTTTCTTTCACCGCATTCGCGGCTTGGCGGGGCCTATTCCGGCTGCCGCGCGGGTCCCCACACACAATTCGTCAAGAAAGGCACACAATGATGAAGCTCTCTGCGGTCGGCACGCTTGTTGCGGCCTCCGCGGCCGCTGCGGTGATCGGGCTTGGGGCGCCGGCCTTCGCCAGCGCGGGCCACGTCGCGGACCACGCGAAGACGACCTGCTACTGCGACAACGGCAGCGGTGGCGGGGCAACTGGCAACGCCACCGGGGGTGGCAGCGGCACCGGTGGCTACTACGGCCACTACGGCTATTCGATCGAGCACAGGCATGGCCTCACCGGGTTCCTCGAGCAGCTCACGGACGCCATCCTGGGCGTCGTCTGACGGCTGCGGGAGCCGCAGATCTCTCAGGGCGCCGGGCTTCCAACGGGGGGGCAGCCCGGCGCCCTCTCTTTCGGTCATCGGTCCTTTTCTGCGGAAAGCAGAATGCCACTTTGCGGCCCCGTGCGTGCGCACACGCAGGCCCGGCGATAAAGGGTATTTATCCGGCGTGTCTGAAATGGCCGCAGATTGAGACCGTGTTGCCCATGTCCGCCCCTGTGGGTTAAACTCCGTGCCGTTCGGGGATAGGCACGGTGGGCCAGCCAGTTAATGACATTCTGTCCGCTATACGATTCTGGTGCCAGCCAAATTTGAGCAGGCAGCACCGGCTCATTGCGTCTTCGGCCATCAGGGGTTCAGGGAACTCGGGGGAACAGGACATGTCGCGGATAATGATCGTCGGCGCTGGCGTGGTCGGCCGGGCGACCGGGAAGGGATTCATCGAGCACGGGAATGACGTGACTTTCGTCGACATCGACGAGCGCACCATCGGCGACCTCGCCGAGGCCGGCTATACCGCCATATACCCGGCCGAGACGGACCTTACCGACGTAGCCGCGGTTTTTGTCTCTGTGACAGCACGCACCGCACCCTACGGCGTCGACCTGAGTTACCTACGGCAAGCATGCAAGACGCTGGGCGCGGCGCTCGTGGACTGTAGCACACGCCCCGTGGTCGTGTTCCGCTGCACCATTCCGCCGGGCACGACGCGTGACCGCCTCGTCCCGCTTCTCGAAGGGGCGTCGGGAAAGAAGGCCGGCACCGATTTCGGTGTCTGCTACAACCCGGAGTATCTGCGGGCGAATTATGCCGAGCGAGATTTCCTGCATCCGAGAATCGTGACCATCGGCCGCGATCCCTTGCACGCGGAATACACCAGGCGCGTGGCGGACATATACGCCGGCTTTGGTGCGCCGGTCTATCAATGCAGCTACGAGGAGGCCGAGTTCCAGAAGTATGCGCACAACCTGTTCAACGCCACCAAGATTTCGTTCTTCAACGAGATGCGTGCGGTCGCGGAGGATCTCGGGCTGGATCCGCGGCAGGCTTTTCATTATACCGCGCTCAGCGCTCAGGGGATGTGGGATCCGCTGTACGGCTCATACGATCATGGGCCCTACTCGGGCATGTGCCTGCCCAAGGACGTCGGCGCCTGGCTCAGCTTCGCCGAGGAGCGAGGTGTCCCCGCGCCCCTGATCAGAGCGGTGCGCGAGGTCAACAGGATCCGCGGGGGCGCCTGATGAAATGGGTCTTCCTCGTCGCCTGGCTGGTGCCGCTCATCGAACTGGTACTGCTCGCGACCGGCCATATCTGGTACCGCGCCAGGTTCGAGTCCGCGCCATGGAAGTTCAGCAGACTGCTCATCCAGATAACGACGACCGGACGTGAGGAAAAACGGGTCAACGAGATCATCTCTGAAATCCGCTCCTACCGGCTCTCGATGCCCTATCAGATCTGGGTCGTGAACGAGCCGGGCCTGGCCGACAGATATCCGCGGGCGGACCGGGTCCTCACCGTGCCGGAGTATTTTACCGCGATATCGAAATATAAAGCGCGGGCACTGGAGTACTCGCGGCGCGAGCGCCAGCGGCTTGGCTTGAACGGCTCCGATACGAAGATATTGTTCGTCGACGACGATACATCCGTGACGGAGTCTTACATAGAGCGCGCGTTTGGCGCCGACTATGACATCTGCCAGGGCATAACGGCGCCGCGTGTCCAGTACGGCGCTTTTCCGTTCCAGCATTTCTGGCTCAGTCACTTCGACGATCTGAGAACAAAGGGATGCCTGATCTACTGCGCCTTTTTTCAGGGTTTCGTCGGCAAGCCGCTGCACGTCCACGGCGAGGGTCTGTGCGTGACCGGATCAACCGAGGAAAGCGTTACGTGGAACTATCCGGTGATCGCTTCTGAGGATCTTACCTTCGGGCAGAACGCGGCTTACATGGGATTCAGGTGGGGTTTCTTTCACGAGTACGTTCTGCTTACCTCGCCGTGGCGGTGGCGGGACTTCAAGAAGCAGCGGAAGCGGTGGCTCTGGGGCAATATTCGAGCCATCGCGCACCGCGATGTCATGCCACTCACGCCAGCCATCATGCTTGCCGTCAAATACCTCTCAGGCTGCCTGCTCACGGTGCTCTCCATCGTTGCGA